>NZ_MUFJ01000011.1:0-88376 GCF_001996245.1 Salinivibrio sp. MA607
GTTGGCATCCACTTTTAAAAAAGTGAAATCAAAACAGCTCAAGGCTGTACCAACATGAATTGGGTATTGGTCACTCAGTTCATCGAATAAATCTTTTTGTCTATTCTCAACGAGTGCCCACACAGATTGCATAGGTCAAATTGTTAAAGAGCGTTGACTGTGCGAAGCTGCGCTTCGCTTGGTCAGGGTTGCGTATCTTACTCGCCTTACCGTTAAAGTCAAGAAGAAATTTTATCTTTTATTTTCAACCCTCAGGCTGGAAACAAAACCTCTTTTTGACTCCCCTAACGCTTGGCGTCAAGTGGACGGCTATCTTAATCTTTTAAAAACTCACGTCAAGCGTTTATTTTTATTTGATTTTTTACTTCAACATGGCGCTAAGCGCTTGCGCTGTGTGCCGTGTCGATGTGGGGCGTAGTATAGCGACACAGATCACACTGACAAGGGTTTTTTACGTTTTTTATTTCGACTGGGCAATAATCCACCTAAAATGATGAATAACCAGCGTTTTGAAACATTCTTGATACGTGGTATTTACTGAGAGACAACGCTGGCCTGTTTTCTTGGTCCTTTTCATGACATGCATTGCCTATTTGTTGTTCATGTCATCACTTTTAATCGCTCTATTTTTAATAATGCTTATGAAATCACCAGTCAATTTTGCACTAATTATCTGTATCGCCGTACTCGGCGCCATTATCGTCAACCTGATGGGGGTCAGTTCACCTGCCATTACATTCGCTGCAGGCGCAATCGTCAGCGGACTGGCTTGCCTCTACCTTCCTCTCCCCGATTTTAAACCAGCGACACAGGATGCCCCTGCACCACATAGCGCGAACAACGACGAGGAAGAATCACCTCAGAGTAAAACCTTGTATGTGGGTAACCTACCTTATCGCGCCAATGAAAATGATGTCCGTACACTGTTTAGCGAACATGGCGAGGTTTTTGCCGTTCGGCTGATGAAGGATAAACGCACCGGCAAACGTCGAGGCTTTGGTTTCGTGGTGATGGCCGCTGCGCATGCCGAGGATGCCATCAACGCCCTGAATAACAATGTATATGGCGAGCGGACACTTAAAGTCCGTGAAGCGAACGAACCAAAAAAGCAGGCGAATAGCTAACGCGCGTCAATCCTATCGATTGTATATAGTCGGATAGCGCGTCAGCCTTAATCGGTGTTGCCGTTGCGTAAGCGTGATTGTCTGATGTTGTCGCGGTAACACTGGATAAGTTCAGTGTCGCCGTCAGTGAGACGATGCGGCGCGCGATTGCAGTGCCTGAATCAATCAAACACACTGACTCACCCAATACTTGTTGGATTTCATCTCGCAATAAGGGGAAATGCGTACATCCCAGCACCAACGTATCGATGGTGGCTGTAAACGGCGCTAAGATTGCCGTTAAGTCCTCTTGATTAACGGCCTCGCCTCGTAACTTTCGCTCTGCCATATGCACCAAAGCTGTAGTACCTACCGACACCATATGACAGCCTTTGGCGTAATCGGCAATCAACTGCTTCGTATAAGGACGAGCAACGGTGGCAGGTGTGGCCAGCAAACCTATCGTTTTATGCTGACTTTGCGCCGCTGCCGGTTTGATCGCCGGCACCACGCCGACAACCGGAATCGCTAACTGTTCACGTAACTGCGGCAGTACCAGCGTCGAGGCGGTATTACATGCGATGACGACGATATCAATATCATGCTGCATACATACCGCACTCACCAAAGCAGTCACACGAGTGATGAGTTGGGTATCGTCCAACTCACCGTATGGGAAAGCTGCGTTATCGAACAAATAGGTGTAGTTAGCATCAGGAAGCAGCTCTCGCACCGACTGATAAATCGATAGGCCCCCCACACCGGAGTCGAAGATCAATATATTGGGCTGCGCCATGGGACACCCATTCAATAAAAAACGCCCTTATCATAACGATAAAGGCGTGATTAAAGCTAGTTTCACCATAAAAGCAAACGCTAGTACTGATAGTCCAGCGTCATAAAGTAGCCGCGTTCGGCCGCAGGATAACCACCCGCAGTCTCGTACTCTTTATCGAACACATTATCGACTTTGCCTTTCACGGTCAGGTTATCGGTCGCCTGATAGGATGCAGTGACCGTCCACAGACTATAGCTTCCCAGCATCTCTCCACCGGAATAATCCAGACGTTCACTTTGATACTGCCACTGAGTACCGAGCTGCAGTCGCTCCCATTGGTGCGATGCCTGCCATTTCGCCACCCGTTTAGCACGACGTGCGAGCTGCTCACCGGTTTTATCTTTTTTGGGATCTTTATACTCCAATGAGAGCTGGTTATGGAGTGATGCCACATCAAAGTTGGCGATGAGTTCAATCCCCTTAATCGTCACCTCTTCGACATTGCGATATTTACTCGTCGTCATATCGTAATCAATCATGTTATCGATATGATTAATATAGCCGGTAAGCGACCAATCAATGTCTGCGGTTAAGCCATGCAGAGCAAGCTCGGTATTTGCAGATTCATCTGGATTTAAATTTT
This sequence comes from Salinivibrio sp. MA607, assembly GCF_001996245.1. Classification (NCBI taxonomy): domain Bacteria; kingdom Pseudomonadati; phylum Pseudomonadota; class Gammaproteobacteria; order Vibrionales; family Vibrionaceae; genus Salinivibrio; species Salinivibrio sp. MA607. The sequence continues at coordinate 2,525 of NZ_MUFJ01000011.1, forward strand.
CATCTCCATACTGACCATAAAGCTCAGTAAAAAGCGGTGCTTTGAAGGCGGTGCTATAACCAGCGATCAATTGATACCCTTCCGCTATCGCAAAACCCGCGCTTGTCTGCCAAGTCGTATGCTGCCCGTATTGTTCGTTATCATCCAAGCGCACGCTTGCTTCAATAGATAGTGCCTCTACTGGACTAAATTGCGTTAAAAAGTAACTGCCCAGGTTATCGCGTGGGTTAATAGCAATTTCATCAATATCTACCCGTCTTTTATTGTAGGTATCTTGTCGATAATCCACACCACCGCCAAGCAGCCAATCATTCTTGGCTTGATACTGGAGTCCCAACGAGGTAGTGACTTGCTCCACATCAGAATTTTTATTCTCCTTACGCGCACTGCCAGGAAAGTAGTCATACTTATCTCGCTGAGAAAACTCCCCGCTCAGCGTTGCACTTAAGGCACCTGAGCGATAATTCAGATTGCCAGACAGTGCTTGGCTTTCCAACCAACTGTGCTTTATTTGGTTGGATTCGTTGTAATCGTATTCATTCTGATACCAGCGTCCGGTGATATCAGCCGACCAAGATGTATTCCAGTGATGACTGTAGCCAAGTTGGGCATTGCGGCCAGTAAAGCCATGCTGATCGCCACGGTTACTCGCCGTTGGGTGAACATTGTATCCATCATTGGACTCATACCCAGCAATGCCTGAGAAGTGACCCTTATCGCCTAACTTTGTTGCCCAAGCGCCGTTAATCGCATGATGATCCAAACTGCCCATGGTTACGGAAACATTGGCTCGCTCTTTATCGGTTTTAGTAATGATATTGATCACACCGCCGATCGCGCTCGACCCATAGAGTGTGGCGCGTGCGCCGCGAATAACCTCAATACGCTCGATACTGTTCACCGGGATCTGATTAAAATCCACCGACCCAGTGATGGACGAGGCCATACGCACCCCATCAATTAGGACCAAAGAGTGGTCTGATTCCGTGCCGCGCATAAAAATAGAGGCAAGTTGGCCACGACCACCGCTTTGAGCAATCTCGATGCTCGGCACCGTGCGCAATACATCAACAAGGCTTCGCGCCTGCAAGCGCGCAATGTCTTGACGCGTTAAGATAGTTGCCGATTGCAACACTGAAGCATCGGACTGCTCAAACCGACTGGCGGTCACCACCACCGTTTCGGTATTTTGCTCGGCCCACGCGCTCGCGGGGAGTAATGACGCCGCCACCAGGCTCGCCACAATTGGTTTGTTCATGGGTTATTCCTTCCTATCGCGAGAATATGCAGCACAATGCTGCGGGGCGGACTGTATTCGGACTTAAGAGCATGGCTTTCGCCGCCTACTGCTAACGACTTCCCATCACCTATCCAAAGAATTGGCGACAGTGTCTGGCCAGGGGCCGAGTTAGGGTCGTTCTCTGATACCGCTGCGCGTCAGTTGCGGATTCTCACCGCATTCCTGCGATTACGGCCTGTTTGCTCGCTAATCGCTTGCCCGCCCAAGGATAGTAGCCATCTAGATGGATATTGTCCATTGATAACCTTATAGAATAACGGAGAATCGTGAGCAAGGCTGGACATAGCTGGGGATTTGTCTAAAATCTGCGCTCATTTTCCAATCGCTGAGGCAGCCATCATGACCAAGGCCCAATCAACCGTTGACTACGACACACAGCTTGCTGAGAAAGTCCAACGACTCACGGAACAACTCGCACCGTTTCACGCGCCTGAGCTCGAAGTGTTTCATTCGCCAGAGACGCATTATCGGATGCGCGCGGAATTTCGGGTATGGCATGAGGGGGATGATCTTTACTACATCATGTTTGACCCGGCGACTAAACAAAAATATCGCGTTGATACCTTTCCCGTGGCGAGCCGCTTAATCAACGACTTGATGCCGCTCTTACTCGAAGCAATTAAACCCAACGAGACCTTGCGCCGCAAACTGTTCCAAGTGGACTTTTTGTCAACCCAAAGTGGCGAGATCTTGGTGTCGTTACTGTACCACCGCCAACTAGATGAAGCGTGGGAGCAGGCCGCCCAAGCACTGAAGCAACGCCTCAATGATGAAGGCTTTAACCTCAACTTGATTGGCCGTGCGCGTAAGCAAAAAAAGGTACTAGACCGCGATTACGTACTAGAAAAGGTACAGGCTGACGGCCAAACCTTGGTGTACCAGCAAATTGAAAACAGTTTTACCCAGCCCAATGGCCCAGTGGCGCAAAAAATGCTGGATTGGGCGATTGATTGTACCCGAGATAGCGAGGGCGATTTGCTGGAACTGTATTGCGGTAACGGCAACTTCTCACTGGCGCTGGCAAAAAACTTCCGTCGAGTCTTAGCCACCGAGCTTGCCAAGCCCTCGGTACAATCGGCGCAATACAATATTGCCGCCAATCATATCGATAACGTGCAAATCGTTCGTATGTCAGCCGAAGAGTTTACCCAAGCGATTAATGGTGAGCGTGAGTTCCGTCGCTTACAAGACCAAGGCGTGACGCTGAGTGATTATCAGTGCAACACCATTTTTGTCGATCCACCTCGCGCGGGCATGGATGATGAAACCTGCAAAATGGTGCAAGGCTACGATCGTATTTTGTATATTTCATGCAATCCGGAAACCTTGGTCGAGAATTTACAACGCTTAGGCCAAACCCACCGGATTAGTCGTTGTGCCCTGTTCGATCAATTCCCGTTCACTCACCATACCGAAGCGGGTGTGTGGTTAGAGCGCCTATAAAACCGCTAAAGCCAGAAACAAAAAAGGCGTCGCTCGCGAAAGGGACGCCTTTTTTTTAGCCCTGGTGATTAGGAATCAGAGGCCGTCTCTGCAGTCTGTTTGCGACTGAAAAAGCCCAACTTATGCCCAATCCAGAAGGCTAACGCCATTGAGACCAAGATCGAGAAGAAGTTACCGCCCAGCTCTGGTATTTGCATGCGAATAAAGGCGGAATAGCCAAATGCCCCCACCAGGAAACACGCAAAGGCAATCAGCGGTGTGCCTTCTGTCAGTGGCTGTCGTTCATGCAATTGATAACAAGCATGTATGGCCAGTACAAATGCGAGAATGGGGAAGATCGAAAACGCCACGCCACTGAAAAAGACGGTGGCTAGCGTTGCACTTCCACAAATGCCAGTGACTAGCGCCAGCAATAAGAATTTACGTTCTGATTTGACTTGCTCGTGTTCCATGTTTTCACCTGTTTATGACAGTTTTTCCTGTAAGGCTCGCCGCTCACGGTCTTTACGGTACCAGTAAGCTCCCTTGGCTATCATGCGCAATTGTAACACCATTCGCTCCGCCAATTCTGCGCGTGCGTGCGGGTCGAGATCAAGGGCCTCAGCCCCCATATTGAAGACTAAAATCACACACGCCTCAGATTGATTGTACGCTTCTTCATACGTGAGCTGTGTGCGCGATTGTAAATACTCGGTTAACTCCGCAACAAAATGTTGAATTTCTCGCGCGACCGCAGCACGAAACGCAGCGGATGTACCTGACCGTTCACGGAGCAACAATCGAAACACATTCGGACTACTTTCAATAAATTCCATAAAGGTTTCGACGGAAGTACGTACCACACTGCCTTCCGCAGCGATACGTTGACGCGCTTGGCGCATCAGTTGGCGCAATAACAAGCCCCCTTCATCGACCATGGTTAAACCGAGCTCATCCATGTCTTTGAAGTGACGATAAAACGAAGTCGGTGCTATACCTGCCTCACGGGCCACTTCGCGCAAACTTAAGCCTGAGAAACTGCGCTCAGCACTGAGTTGGCTAAACGCCGCATCAATGACAGATCGACGCGTTTTTTCTTTTTGTTCTGCTCGAATCCCCATCATATCCAACTCATGGTCACCATGGTGTCACTATACGCAATTTTTATCGGCAAATCAGCCAGCCTACATCACGCGCGAACGCCAATTTCACCAGAGATTGGGCACCGAAAGTTAACCTTACGGATAATAAGCGTTAAACTAGTCATAAATGGATGTTGCAATAATGAAAATAAGGTCTGAGCCCTATGAGTAAGTCGAGTCCCCACCCAAAAGATCACTTTGACGCGATCGTTATTGGTAGCGGCCCTGGCGGTGAAGGGGCCGCGATGGGTTTGTCAAAAGCAGGCAAACGCGTCGCGGTAATTGAGCGCGAAAACACGGTTGGCGGCGGATGTACCCATTGGGGCACGATTCCCTCCAAAGCGCTGCGCCACACGGTTAGCCGGATCATCGAATTTAATCAAAGTCCGATTTATACCCAAAACACCAAGAGCCTACACAGTACGTTTGCACAAATTCTAAGTCATGCCGATTCAGTGATTGGCAAACAAACGCGCATGCGCCAAGGCTTTTACGACCGCAACCAATGTACCTTGTTACATGGGAGTGCCACATTTATTGATGCACACACATTAGCGGTTCATCATAGTGATGGCAGCGCTGATACCTACACGGCTGATCACTTTGTGATAGCCACCGGCTCTCGCCCTTATCAACCGGCAGATGTTGATTTTGCTCACCCTCGTATTTACGACAGTGATTCAATTTTGTCGCTTGAGCACGACCCTCGTCATGTCATCATTTATGGTGCGGGGGTCATTGGCAGTGAATATGCCTCGATTTTTCGCGGGTTAGGGGTGAAGGTCGATTTAATCAATACACGAGACCGCTTGCTCTCCTTTTTGGATAACGAAATCTCTGATGCCTTGTCCTATCACTTTGGCAGTAGCGGCGTCATGATCCGTAACGATGAGACCTATGCAAACATTGAAGGCACGGAAGATGGGGTGGTCGTCCATCTTGAGTCAGGCAAAAAAATGAAAGCCGATTGTTTGCTCTATGCCAATGGACGCGCGGGCAATACCGACAAACTTAATCTTCAATCCGTCGGGCTGACACCGAATTCTCGCGGTCAACTTGATGTCGATAGCGAAAGCTATGCCACTGAGGTCGGTCACATCTACGCGGTCGGTGATGTCATTGGTTATCCAAGTTTAGCGAGTGCTGCCTACGACCAAGGCCGTGTGGTGGCTGAAGCCATCTGCCAAGGCAATGCCAATGTGCGCCTGATTGAACATATTCCAACTGGGATCTATACCATTCCGGAGATCAGTTCAGTGGGGAAAACCGAGCAGGAGCTCACTGCAGAGAAAGTCCCTTACGAAGTAGGCCGATCGCTTTTTAAACACCTAGCACGAGCACAAATTGCAGGGATGGATGTCGGTAGCTTAAAGATACTGTTTCACCGTGAAACACGCGAGATCCTTGGCATCCATTGCTTTGGTGAACGTGCCTCGGAAATCATTCACATTGGCCAAGCGATTTTCGAGCAAAAAGGTGAGGCAAATACCATCGATTATTTTGTCAACACCACCTTCAATTATCCCACCATGGCAGAAGCCTATCGGGTGGCGGCGCTTAATGGGCTCAATCGCTTGTTCTAGCGGCTTTGTTCTTATCCATGCAAAACGGCACCGAGAGCGGTGCCGTTGACTGTATTATCAAACACCTGCGGTGTCTCTAGCGACGTAAAATAGATGACCACGCTAGCGACTCATCGCCAAGAACAATAAAGTTTGGATTTTGCAGTGAATCCCGCTCGTTATACGACAAAGGGTCAAGCTCTGTGCTGAGGATCCGTCCACCTGCTTGCTCGACGATGCATTGCGTCGCGGCGGTGTCCCACTCACCGGTCGGTCCTAAACGCAGATAACAATCTACCGCCCCTTCCGCCACTAAACAGGCTTTCAGTGCGGCTGAGCCCAAAGGGATCAAATCGTAATTAATTTCAGGCGCTAGTTTTTCCGTCACCGCATGAATATCTTGTCGACGACTGATCGCAATGGATAACGAGGTAATCGCTTCGTCGCGCTTCATGGTCGAGATGCGATGCATATCGCCATCAGGGGTGATTTTCCACGCCCCTTTATCTTGGCACGCATAATAGGTCACACCCGATACAGGCGCATAGACCACGCCCATCACCGGATGGTTGTTTTCCACCAGCGCAATAATAGTGGCAAAATCGCCACTGCCAGCGATAAATTCTTGGGTACCATCCAGTGGATCAATCAGCCAATAGCGCTGCCATTGTTGGCGATCACTGAAGGGCACACCGCAATCTTCTTCCGACAATACCGGAATATCCGGCGTCAACGCAGTGAGTTTTTCCGTAATCAGCTTGTGGGCAGCTAAATCGGCGCTGGTCACCGGCGTTTGATCACTTTTGGTGATCTCTTCAAAATCACCGTCTTGATAAATATCGAGAATAACCTGGCCCGCTGAGCGGGTTATTTCAATCACATCAGGCAACAACTCAGGCAATGCCATGCCTCACCTCTCCGCTTGTAAGTACTTCAGCGCCATCATCAGTGCGGTAATACTGCGCGCTTCACAGAAATCACCATGGGTCAGTAACTCTTCCGCTTGGGCTAACGGCCAGCGAATGATCTCAAGCGGTTCGGGTTCATCACCTTCCAAGCTTTCTGGATACAAATCACGTGCCAACATCAAGGTCATACGGCTGGAAAAGTACGAAGGCGCGAGGACCACCTCTTTCAACGGGATCAATTCGCGCGCGCCCTGGCCAATTTCTTCTTTCAGCTCACGCACCGCCGCTTGCGCGGCCTCTTCACCCGGGTCAATTAAGCCTTTCGGGAATCCCAATTCATAGCGCTCTGTCCCAGCAGCATATTCTCGGACTAATAAGAGATCGCCTGACTCGGTAACCGGCACCATCATTACCGCATTACGGCCTGAGGGTTTCATCCGCTCATAGGTACGTTCAACGCCATTGCTAAACGTGAGATCTAACGACTCCACCTTAAACAAACGAGAAGCGGCGACGACCTGTTTCGACAGGATTTGAGGAAGTTTACGCTGCGTCATAGTGTGATTTGCCACCCTTTGCTGATATGCCAATCAGGCCTTGTTAGCCGCGAAAAGAAAAGCGATAGCGGCCTTGTTGATCTGGCGCGCCTAACCAAGATAATGGCGCCTTCATCGGCTCGGGATAGTCAGGCCCCGGCTTTAGCCATCCCGATACAGAGTATCGCCCAGACGGCGTAATTGACAATGAAAACTTATTGCTTAAAGACGCCGATTGCCCCTCACCGTGCGCGGCAATACCTTGATTTTCGCAGGATAAAGCGGCTTGCGCAGGAATATTTTCTAGCTGCCCCATCGGCAGTTGCAATGCTGCATGCTGCCATTGGATTTGCCCTTGCAATTGCTGACACCCTGATTCAGCCAAGATGGCATCGCGCAGCACCAGATCGAGTGTGCCATCAATCGCAACGCCCGGGGGCAGTGCGATAGCGCCTGTTAATAGCTGCGCGGGCGCAGACACCAACGTTTGTGACACCGTCAGTGTCGAGCCGTTAAAACCAAGGTTCCCTTTTCCTCGCAACCCGTCAGGGCTACGTACCTGAATGGCCGCTTCAAACGTCGCGCCGGTGACTAAACGATGCCACTGCACATCCCATTGCACCGGCCCTAGGGTATAATTTTGCCACCGTATTTGTTCGACTTGCCCGTGCCAAACCGTGCCGTCGATTTCACCGATTTGTATCGCATCGGGCAAAGGCGCTAGGCGTAATAAAGACGCAGGCGCGTGCACCACAACACTGACCACAAAGACAAGCACACACCCTATGCCGAATAAGCCTTTTTTCCACATTGTTTTATCGCTCCAACTGCAGTCGATTCACCTTAACTTTGCCGGCCGTCTCTGTGGCTTCCGTGCTTAAACGCACCACGCGAATACCATGTACACTCGCCAGTTGATCTAACCAGCGGAGGAGTTGGTTAAACGGCAGCGGTTCAATCCCAAGCTGCACGCTATCTTCACCCGGTTGTAAGCGCGTAATCGTGAGGTTAAATTCCCCAGCACTGGCCGCGATGACTTGGTTTAATGGCTGTGTACGGCTTGCAGAGGCTTGATGACCGCTTCCTGACTGCGCCCGCAGCTGCATGATTTGGGTGCGCTTTTGTTGAACGTCTCGCAACAGGTGCTGCTCGCTGGCTAGCGCGGTATTGGCCTTTTCGGCCTGAGTTTGAAGCGGAACGATAACTCCCCAGTACAAAAGACTAACGACCAGCACGCCACCTGCGATCAGTAATAATCGCTGCTCGCGCACACTGATCGCCTGCCACTGGGCTTGAATGCGTGCCATCATGATGGGCTCCTTAACGTAAACTCGCCACTGACTGCGTCGCCACTACGGTTCAGCTGGCCGAGCTCAGTCGCATAATGCTCGCTCAATATTCCTCGCAAACGCTCAAATTGCGCAAAGTCTCGACCTTTGGCGCGTAAAATCAACGCGTCTCGATTACCCTGATAACGCAGCGCCTGGAGCTCCAGGCCAGGCACATCATCCAGCATTGGCGCTAATTGTGCCAACCAAGGCAGTAGCGCGGAATCCTGTTGCTGCCCGGCTAGGCGGGCAATTTCAGCGTCCATTTGCCGCACCATATACGAGCGGGTTGGAATGCGTTGGTATTGTGGTAACGTCTCACGAAACAAGGCTTCGCTTTGCGAGCGTAACACTTGCACCTGTTGCTGAGTGTCACGAAGTGCCAGCCATTGCTCGCCGCCCAACAACGCCATCACCATCACCAATAGCGCGGCGGTGGGGATCAGCGGCTTGAATCGCTGTTTCATCTGGCTTTGCGGCCGATAAGGGCCGGATAATAAATTGGCAGACACCGAGGTACTCTGTGCGGCCAACATACTGATAGTTGGTTCACTTTGCTGCCACTGCACCGGGAAGCCATCGATGGGCAAAGGCGACTCGGTGTGTGCGTCTTGCGCGCCATACACCTGCAGGCTGAGTGTCGATGACTCGGTGCCTGCCGCGCGCTCTCCCTCGGTTTGATTGCCCGGCTGTTGCCACCAAGCTTGCGCCCAGAAGGCAAGCCATGCGCGCTGCCCAACCACACCTTGATGGGGTTGATAGCGGCACAACCACTGATCGGCCAGTGGCGCTAGCGTCAACGTTTGAGGCTGCCAAGGTAAACACAACACATCCGGGATCCACTGGCGAGCATGGATATTGGCCGCATCAAGGGCCTGCTGCCAAGCTTGCATCTGCCGATGAGCTACCACCGCGACCTGAGCGGTGTTTTCTTGGGTGTCTAGCAGGGTGACATGCACCGCCTCAACCTCATCGGCTAATGCTTCTTCCAGTAAATAGGGCACGACTTTGTCTCGTTGCCGGCGCGAGCCAGGTGGTAACGTCACCGAAGTGAGCGTCAGCCAGGTACTGTCCACCAGCACGACCACACGTCTTGTCTGTGCTTGTTCTGTTAATGCTGACAACTGCTGACAGGTGCCGGTCGTCATCACTTGGTTATCGCTGGTACGCACCTGCGCCCAATAAATGGGTTGGCTGGCATCACTGATCCTGATTATCAGTCGCTCGCTCACGCATTCCTCCGAACCGACGGCGTAAAACCGATACTTGGCCGTCGTCTTGATAGTGCAATAATGCCTGGATGTGACGTTGGGCTGAGGCCACGTGCACATCGGCGTGTAATAAAAAGTAATGGCTTGTCACGCTTAAATGCGACATCACTTGCTTGCGCGCCGCCTCATCAAAATCAGTCAGCGTCAGGGTAGCGATAAAATCGTCGACACTTTTCCAACCCGACTCAGGGCGCTCGGTCAGTACCTGTTCTGCCTGTTCAACTGACAGGGCCGGGGTAAACAACGCCGATAGCAATGCAGCCTGTTTGTCCGTTAACGTGTTCACATTCACCATCAGCTCCGCAGAGGGAATCGCACACAGCTGCGGTGATAACTGGCGAAAGACCTCAGCGTTGACCCCACGAACAGCGCGCCACTCACTGACATCGGCAATCACGGCATCAGCCGTCACGTAAGCGGGACGGACACTCTCGTAGTGAGCATCTTCCGCGCCTAACGATTGATCAAGCTGATTATTTTCATCAATATAATCGCGACTCGCTTGCGCAATCACATCGGCTTGATAACTATCGTCGACCTGGCTACCGATTAAAGCACGCAGTACGCGCACTTCATACGGCACCTCACCGCCTAACGCTGCGCCTCGCAACTGCAAACTATTTAAGTTAAAGCAGGCTTGCGCATCTTGTAAGTAACCACTAACTTTGCCACCTTGAAGCGGAAATGTCCGCGCAGACTGGGCCCAGTCCTGGTTTACATTCACCGTATCACTGTCCGATAAACTTTCGCGTAATACCGCAGAGGCAAGGGCTTCCACCGCGTTGCTGTACCAGTACACTTGCTGAAAATGGAGCTGGTTTTCCGCCCGATGGTAATTGGTAAACAATCGTGACGCCATGCTGCCAGCAATCGCTGTCATCAGCGCCATGATCATCATCACGATAAGAAGCGCCGCGCCTCGCTGTCGGGTCATTGTGCCTCCCGCTGCAGCGGCGCGGGTAACGTTTGCCCCGCCAGCAAATACGTCCGGACTAACCGCCCGTAACGCGGATGAGTAAAGCGTACTTGCACCGCTTTGGGCAAAGCATGGGCCGTGTTATAGCTTTCTTGCCAATTGCCTTCCACGTAAAATCGAAACGTGAGCGCTTTGATATCACTGAGCAAGGTCGCCACCGCTGGCTCATCACCTGCGGCCTGATCCGGATAGCGCCAACGCAGGCGCTCTAAGTGACCGTCCCGTTGTCGGTAGCCAACCGCGACGACTTCACCGCGAGGAAAACGCGCTTGCGGGTTAATCCAACCGGTACGCGTAAAACGTATACCCATTTGTTCACTTTGGAGAACATCGCGTCCGGCAATCAGCAGTCGCTCGGTCGGTGTTTGACCGTCGATACGCTGACGACGCGCGGCCATTTGACGAAAGTCACTGTCCATGATCACTAACGCACGTTGCAACCGCTGCAAGGTTTCGCCGACTTCACGCGATTGCACATTGCTGCGTTGTACGGTTTGTAGCACTTGATAAGCCGTCAGGCTGATACTGGCAAATACCACCAACGCCAACAAGACTTCAAGTAACGTAAATCCCTTTTCAGCGCGTCTCGACATACGTCCTCACGGTCACCAATGGGTTATCGCTCTGCTCAGCGGCCGACACCGACAGATCCACCGCTCGCAGTTGGCCGGTTTCGGTCGCCACCGGCGTAAGTTGCCATTGCCATTGCTGACCGGCCATCTCAGTGATCCCTTGCGTCGCCTTTTCTGGCACGTCAGCCCTGAGCACGACTTCAGCAAGTTGGTTATCCGCCACCATAGCCGCTAAGGTTTTTTGCTCTAAACGCCCTAGCGAACGGGTATGCTGGCCCGTCGCCTTCATGACACTGAGCGCGGCAATAGCAAAAATGGCCACCGCCACCAATACCTCAAGCAAAGTCATGCCCTTTTGGGGGCTTGGCGTCTTGCCATGCATCAGCGGTCCTCCACCCGTTGCCAAGTAAACTGTGCCAGCTCATTGGCTTTAAGCTGCCAAGCGGCCCGGCCATCTACGTCGATTCGTAAGGTAAAAGGGGTGAGTTCACCATTGGGCAATAACCAGATCTGTGGTGGGGCCACGGGCTGTTCACCCTCGTCATCAAACAGGTTCTCAAACAGAGGCTTATCTTCGAACAAGCGGTCTTGTTGCTGCCAACCAAAGCCGTCCATGGTGAGAGAAAACCGGCTTTGCGCTGGCAAGGTCCCTTGGGTTGCCCAGCGTTCACTGCGCACGGGGCGCCACTTGTCTTCCCCCAACGTTAACAGCTGATAATCATGCTCATTGATGCGCACGCCATACGTTCGCCCCTCGAGCCAGCTTTGCTCGGCCCATAGCTTCATCCGCTGGTGTAACGCTTGCCCCGCTTCTTGCGCGCGGGTATCGGCAGGCTCTGGCCACACCATCACCACACCAGAGGCACTGACAGCGATAATGACCACCACCAGTAAGATCTCAAGGAGGGTAAAACCTGCCGCTTGGCGCATCTTATTGCAGCTCGTTAAGGTTCCAGTTGCCGATGTCTTGGTTGACACCGTCGCCCCCTTCTTGGCCATCCGCGCCTAACGAGAAAATATCAATCACCCCATGTTCACCTGGGCTGACATAGCGATAATCGTTATTCCATGGGTCCTGTGGCAAGCGCTTAATGTAGCCTTGATCCGGATAGCTGCGCGGTACCGGCTCACTTTGCGGTTTGTTCACTAACGCGTCTAAGCCTTGATCGGTGGTGGGATATTGGTTGTTATCCAGTTTGTACATGTCCAGTGCATTTTCAAGCGCACTGACATCAGCAATCGCCTTTTTGACCGCGGCTTTATCTTTATTACCGAGCAAATTGGGGGCGACAAAGCTTGCTAATAAGCCAATAATCACCACCACGACCATCACTTCGAGCAGGGTAAAACCGTGTTGACGACGCATCTTGTTCTCCTTATTTATCATTATAAAATTACAACCCGACCATATCGTTCATAGCAATAATCGGCATCAAGGTGGCCACGACAATAAAAAGCACCAACCCTGCCATTAATACGATCATTAACGGGCCGAATATACCCAGTGCCACATTCACTTGGGCTTCAAAATCTTTATCTTGGTTATCCGCGGCACGAGAGAGCATGGGCTCAAGATCACCACTGCGTTCACCACTGGCAATCATGTGCAGCATCATGGGAGGAAATAAGCGTGACTGATCCAAAGCAACACGCAAACTGGCACCTTCCCGCACTTTATCCGCAGCTTCCAATACGCGCATGCGGACGTATTGATTACTCATCACTTGCGCGGCGACTTTCATCCCATCTAATAACGGGATGGCACTGGCCGTGCATATTGCCAAGGTACGCGCAAAACGGGATGTATTCAGGCCGCGAGCCACCCGGCCAATTACCGGCAAGGACAGTATTTTTTTATCCCACACTAAGCGTCGCTGCGTATCCTTAAGCAAGGCTCGGATACTGACACCGATAAGGATCAGTGCGCTCACCACCCAAACCCCCCAGTCGGTAATAAAATCACTGGCGTTCAATAGAAATTGGGTGGATGCCGGCAGCGCCTGACCGGTTTGAACAAATTGACCGACAATATCAGGCACCACGGTGGCCAGTAAAAAGGCGACAATCACCACCGAAAAGAAGGTGAGAATGGCGGGATACAACATGGCTTGTAACAACGTGGACTGAATGCGCTGACGGTTCTCAACATAATCAGCCAAGCGTGATAATACGGTGGATAAATACCCCGCTTTTTCACCGGCAGCAATCATCGCTCGATAGAGTTCATTAAACACCTGTGGGTAATCGGCTAACGCATCAGCCAAGGTGTACCCTTCCATCACTCGCGCTCGAACACTGGTCATCATGCTGCCTATTCGCGGTTTTTCCGCTTGCTCTGCCACTGCTTTTAAGCACTCTTCAAGTGGCATAGAGGCATCGATTAAGGTCGCTAATTGGCGGGTGATCAACGACAGCTCTTGTGTACGAATACCGCGGTTTCGTTGACTGAACAGTGGCTGCGACGCCGATGCCTTTTGGTTGGCGCGTTGACGACGCGTTGCATTGACGTCGAGCGGGGTAAAGCCTTTGTCACGCAGCTGCTGACGCGCTTGTCGTGCAGTATCGGCTTCAATCACCCCTTTACGCTTACGCCCTCGCGCGTCTAACGCTTGATAGTCAAATGCGCCCATTAGCCCTCCTTGGTGACACGAATCACTTCTTCAAGGGTGGTTTGCCCTTGCAGCACTTTGGTTAGGCCGTCATAGCGAATACTCGGACTTTGCGCACGCACGGCTTCTTCTATCGCATGCTCGCCCGCATCATGATGGATCAGCGCTTGCACCTTCTCGTCGACTGTCAGCAATTCATGAATCCCGGTTCGGCCTCGGTAGCCCTTGTGGTGACAGTGTTCACAGCCATCCGCTTTATAGAGCGTGATCGCCTCGCCGGGGTTCGCCAAGCCTAGCTCGACAAATAACGGCTGCTGCGAGCTATCGGCTTGATAAGGGATACGGCACCGTGGACATAAGGTGCGGACCAAGCGCTGCGCCAGCACGCCGAGTAACGAGGAGGACAACAAGAAAGGCTCAATGCCCATATCACGTAAGCGTGTCACCGCGCCAATCGCCGTGTTGGTGTGCAGTGTCGACATCACTAAGTGACCGGTCAGTGAGGCTTGTACGGCGATTTGTGCGGTTTCTAAGTCTCGAATTTCACCCACCATCACCACGTCAGGATCTTGACGCAACATAGCGCGCAACCCTCGCGCAAAGGTCATATCGACTTTTGGATTGACTTGGGTCTGACCGATACCCGCCAGATCAAATTCGATCGGATCTTCCACGGTGAGGATATTGCGATCCTCACTGTTAATGGTTTGTAATCCAGCATACAAGGTCGTGGATTTCCCCGACCCAGTCGGACCGGTGACGAGCAAAATACCATGAGGTTTGTGAATCAGTGCGCGAAAATCTTGGTGCAAGCTGGGCACCATGCCCAACTGCGCGAGATCCAGTTGGACGGCGTTCTTATCCAGCAAACGCATGACGACACGTTCGCCGTGAGACGAGGGCATGGTCGACACCCGCACATCCACCGCTCGCCCACCAATACGGACCGAAATACGCCCATCTTGTGGGACCCGTTTTTCGGCAATATCCAGTTTTGCCATCACTTTGACGCGAGACACTAATAAGGGGGCCAACTTGCGGCTGGGGGATAGAACGTCACGCAGCACCCCGTCAACGCGAAAACGGATCGATAACGCATGCTCAAAGGTTTCGATATGAATGTCAGACGCGCTTTCTTTAATCGCTTCGCCTAACATGGCGTTAATCAACTTAATGATCGGCGCGTCGTCTTCCGATTCAAGCAAGTCTTCACTTTGCGGCAGCTCTTCGGCCAACGAGAAAAAGTCGTCGCTGTCGGCATCCGCACCAATGTCAGCCATTAGCTGTTGTGCATCGGCGCTGTCTCTTTGATAAAGGCGAGTTAGATGGTGCTCAAAGTCAGCATCCGACACCCATTCCGGGGCGATATCCGTACCCAGAACACGTTGCACCTCCACCAAGGTCTGCGGTGTTACCGACGCTAAACACAATAAACGCGGGGTGTCGTTATCGGCCAAGACCACCACACCGTGACGACGCGCAAAGCCAAAGGGTAACTGCCAGGTTGTCACCGGTTCAGCCGCTAGCGCCGCAGCACGCTCACTCATCCTTCCAACTCCGCTTGTAGCATACGTACTTCGGCCGGCATCACCGCTTCGCTGTTGTAATCAGGCAGGACCGGTTTTTCAGCGTCAGGCATCAGCTTAACGCCATCTTGGGCGCGCTGTAATTGCTCGGCGCGGATATAGTTGTATTTGCGTTGAGTCACCCCGTCTGCGGTCAAACCGGTACGAATAATGGTCGGCTTAATAAACAGCATCAGGTTTTTCTTTTCGGTTTCGGTCGAGGTCGACTTAAACAAGTGCCCTAAAATGGGAATATCCCCCAACAGTGGCACCTTGGATTCACTTTCGACCGTACGTTCGTCAATCAAGCCACTTAATACAATCATTTGTTGGTCACCGACCATCACTGATGTATTCAGTTGACGTTTACCAAAGCGCACATCCACCGCGCCACTGGCGCCAAGCACGTTCGAGACTTCTTGCTCAATATCGAGCAACACCGCGGAGCCTTCGTTGATTTGCGGGGTGACTTTCAGCTTGATCCCCACATCTTTACGCTCAACGGTTTGGAAAGGGTTATCGTTATTTGAGCCTGTCCGCGAACCAGTAATCACCGGCACTTCCTCACCGACAATAAACGAGGCTTCTTGGTTATCAAGCACCATCAAATTGGGCGACGACAAAATATTCGACTCGTTTTTCGACGCTACCGCGGTCACCAAGGCGGTCCAATCGCCCATGACTACGCCGGCAGCCAAGCCATTTAACCCACCTAACACTTCATTAAGTGCGGAGTAATCGCCCGATTCAGTGATCTCAACGGTTTTTTCCTCACCATCGATGACGCGTGTCTCGGTTCGCGTTCTATCTTTGGTGGCTTCCTGCCCACCGAGGTAACTCGAAATGCCGACACCTGTGTTATTAAACTGAATCCCACCGTTTTCAAGCGAGCCCCACTGTACGCCGAGATTCGCCCCATCGGATTCCGACATTTCGACGATTAGCGCTTCAATCAACACTTGTGCGCGGCGAATATCGAGCTGAGAAATCACGCTCTCAAGGGTTTTTAAAATATCAGGTGGCGCGGTGATCACCAGCGAGTTAGTGCCTTGGTGCGAGGAAATTTGTACCGCTTGATCATTTACGCTCGGTTGGTTTTTCTTCTCTTTTTCTTTTAACAGATTATCGGAGACGCCTTGTAATACATCTACGACGTCTTCCGCTTTCGCATAGCGCAGATAGATCACCCGGCTGTTGCCCGTGGTCGCCATTTCTTGGTCGAGTTGTCGGATAAGTTCAATCACGCGCTCACGGACTTTGGGCTCGCCAGAAACCAACACCGCATTCAGGCGCTCGTCCGCAACAATACGTGGTTCTAAAAGCTCAGGGCGGGTGTTGGCGTTGTCTCGCTTATTTAAAGTATCGACAATCCGTACCATTTCCGCGGCTGACGCGTGGTCAAGGCGGACCACTTCCACTTTTTTATCGCCCGCTTGATCGACGCGCTGAATAATATCAGTGAGCCGATTCACCACCGCGGCACGACCGGTAATCATAATGACATTGGCAGGATCATAGTGCACCACGTTCCCTGCCCCCGCATTATTGATCAGCTGACGCAACAAAGGGGATAGCTCGCGCACCGAGACATTTTTTACGGCAATCACGCGCGTCACGACTTCGTCACCGACCACGTTATCGCCTTCTCCAACCACGGGAACGGGCGAGGTTTTCGCATCTTTGTCGCGAACAACTTTAACAATCCCATTTTCCATCTCAACCACCGCAAAGCCATACACTTCGAGCACGTTAAGGAAAAATTGGTAGTACTGTTCATCGTCTAACGTATTGTAACTGCGTACATTAATGGTGCCGCGTACCGAGGGATCAACGATAATGGTTTTCTCGAGGTTGCGCCCTACAATTTCGATAAACTCTTGAATGTTCGTGCCTTTAAACGAGGCACTAAATTCTGCCGCTCCCGCCGGTAGGCCAGAGAAAAGCAGACTTGCGGCCATCAGATAGGGGATCAGTCGTTGCTTTACGTTCACGTCACACTCCTAAAGCCGCACGGGGCGGTTGTGGTAATTTATAGTTGAATCGAAATGTCATGTTGCTGCCCTTGTCGCTCGACGACTAAATCAAGCGTGCCCTGTTGTTGAATGCGATTGAGAATATCGGGAAGCGCCACCGAACGGCTCAGTGTTAGACCGTTAATAGCGACGGCGATATCACCCGGCTGTAACCCCGATTGCTCAAATAACACCGGATTTTTTCCTGGTGTAAGACGAAAACCTTTTAACTGTTTGGCATCGCCGACCTGCGCTAACTGGACATAATCAAATAAGCGCTGAGGATTGCTGGCAAGCTGTCGCGCTAAGTCGGCAGGCCAGTCAGGGCTGGTCTGCCTTGAGATTGGCGTCGGCTTTGGGGGCGTATGGTTACCCTCAGAAGAAGAGAACACGGTTTGCGGTGTACTGTCGGCCTCCACACCCGGCATCAACAAGGCTTCACGACGCGTGCCTTGACGAAGGATAACGCGATCGGACAAGACTTGATCGAGACTGACCTGGGTACCTTTAACTTGCTCACCCACACCATAGGTTGCTTGTTGACCACCGTTAGCAATCACCGCTAATGCCCGAGCAGGCTGATTGGAAGCCACCACGCCGACTAAAGTAAGCTGTAAACGGGTCTCAGGCACTTGGCTAACCGACTGCTGGCGCTGTTGCGCGGAAGCTTGGAATCGACCAAATAACTGGGCATTAATCGCGGGCGCCAATGAAAAGGCCCCCTTACTGGCGACTTGGCTCGTCACAACCTGACTACTCGACGGCAAGATAGGTGCCGCGGGAGGCGTGTAGACATGCCACACCAGCCGCCCAATAAGCCAAGCCAGTATTAGTACTAGCCCACCGTTTAGGCACAGCAGTACCCGACCGCGTGTCAGTGCAGACATCGAGATTGTTCGTTGAGGGCTTCCTGCCTGGATCATCCTTTTAAAACCAATTAATGACACCACATGCCTATTGATGGCCTTTTTCGCCATTAGATTCCACGATTAGATTACGAAAAGCTGGACATACTAGCAAAAACACATTGTGATCTTGAGACTTTTTCATTTATAGCGTGTTTATTTTACCCAAGTCGCAGCGATGACGGGAGGATGAGCGCTGATGCTGTGATACTGCTCTAAAGTAAATTTTATGCTAATGTCGCCGATCCAGATTGCGCAGGAGTTGAGGGATGAAAAAAAGCAAATCAGCACCTTTGACAGCGGTCAGGTTAGATAAATGGCTGTGGGCCGCTCGCTTTTATAAAACACGCTCTATTGCTCGCAATATGATCGATGGGGGCAAGGTGCACTACAATGGTCAACGTGCCAAGCCAAGCAGAATGGTCGAGGTTGGGGCTGAGATACGCTTGCGCCAAGGCCATGATGAAAGAACCATCACTGTTTTAGCGTTATCGGAGCAACGTCAAGGCGCGCCGATCGCGCAAACCTTGTATCAAGAAACCGACACGAGCCTAAAGAAACGTGAGCACGAGACGGAAATGCGTCGCTTAAATGCCCATAATCCACGTCCCGATGGACGACCGGATAAAAAGCAACGCCGAGATATTCGTAAGTTTAAACAAGGCATAGACTAAGGCCGCAAGTCGCGCCATTGCCGGAGAGAGATTGCATGTCAAACGATCAATTACACCGTTACCTATTCGAAGATGTGTCTGTGCGTGGTGAGCTAGTCAAGCTCGACGAAACCTATCAACGCATCCTGGAGAATCAAAACTTCCCAGCCCCGGTGAATGCTTTACTGGGTGAAATGTTGGCCGCCACCAGCCTGCTTAC
The DNA here is from genome assembly GCF_001996245.1 of Salinivibrio sp. MA607. Taxonomy (NCBI): domain Bacteria; kingdom Pseudomonadati; phylum Pseudomonadota; class Gammaproteobacteria; order Vibrionales; family Vibrionaceae; genus Salinivibrio; species Salinivibrio sp. MA607. Next base: position 21,506 of record NZ_MUFJ01000011.1, read on the forward strand.
CGCAACACTCAAATTTAATGGCTCGATCACGGTGCAATTGCAGGGAGATGGTCCTGTGTCGCTGGCGGTCATTAATGGTGATCACCATCAGCAACTGCGCGGCACCGCGCGGGTGAAAGGTGACGTCAAAGAGGATGCGACCTTGCCAGAAATGATGGGCAAGGGCCAACTGGTCATTACCATTGAGCCTGTCGATGGCGAGCGCTATCAAGGCATTGTTGGCTTAGAGTCGGAGCATTTACAAGGTTGCTTGGAAGATTACTTCGCACGCTCAGAGCAGTTAATGACCCGTCTTTGGTTACGCACGGGAGAGGTTGACGGCAAGCCGCATGCGGCCGGTATGATGTTGCAAGTGTTGCCTGACGATAAAGGCGACGAAGGCGACTTTGATCACCTTGCCCAGCTGACTGAAACGATTAAAAATGATGAACTTTTCAGCCTCAGCGCCAAAGATGTCTTATACCGTCTGTACCATCAAGAGAAAGTCACCCTGTATCCGGCACAAGATGTGGTGTTTAAATGCAGTTGCTCCCGTGAACGCAGTGCCGGTGCTATTGCCGCGATTGAGCGCAGTGAAGTCGACAAAATGGTCGCGGAAATGGGTACGATCCATTTGCACTGTGATTACTGTGGCACTGACTATGCGTTCGATAGCGTTGATGTGGCGGCAATTTTTGAGCAAAACGCCAGCTCCTCCTCTCAAATGCAATAACCACGTGCTACATTTTTAGCGCTTCGAAGTAAATAAGCTTGACCAAGCTCAAAAGCCAGCACAACGCTGGCTTTTTTCTTATTCCTTCCCGACTTAACTCACATTTTTCTGCGCGTTATTTTTGTACAAACAATAATAGGTCTTTGGGTAGCGCAAACGTTTAACTAAGCGTTACCATGTCTATGACATGGCAGCTGGTGGTCCGTACCCTACAATCACAATAACCCCAGTCTGTCGTCATCTATGGAGTCAGTTCCTGAATCTATATTTCAGGTTGCTAGCACAAAGACAGTTAACACCATCTTACCTCAAGGAGCACCTATGACTGTCCTGAACGTCGAATCTGAGGTCGCTGACATCGATCTTTCCCGTTATGGTCTGGAAAATGTCAAAGAAGTCATCCGTAACCCCTCATATGAGCAGTTGTTCGAAGAAGAAACCAAACCTGGGCTGGAAGGCTACGAGAAAGGCGTAGTGACCGAACTCGGCGCGGTGTCGGTAGACACGGGTATTTTTACCGGCCGTTCTCCCAAAGATAAGTACATTGTTCGTGATGACACCACGCGCGATACCCTGTGGTGGTCGGATCAAGGCAAAAACGATAATAAACCGATCGATCAAGCGGTATGGAATGATCTCAAGGCACTGGTCACACAACAACTCTCTAATAAACGCCTGTTTGTCGTTGATGGCTATTGCGGTGCCAACCCCAACACACGATTACGTATTCGCGTGATCACCGAAGTGGCTTGGCAGGCGCACTTCGTCAAAAATATGTTTATTCGTCCAACCGAGGAAGAGCTTAAAGATTTCGAGCCCGACTTTGTGGTGATGAATGGTGCCAAATGCGTGAACAACCAATGGCGTGAACACGGCCTAAACTCAGAAAACTTTACCGTTTTCAACCTCACCGAACGGATGCAGCTTATTGGCGGTACTTGGTATGGCGGTGAAATGAAAAAAGGCATGTTCGCGATGATGAACTACTTCTTGCCGTTGCAAGATGTCGCATCGATGCATTGCTCCGCCAACATGGGCAAAGATGGCGACGTTGCCATCTTCTTCGGGCTATCTGGAACCGGGAAAACCACACTCTCCACCGATCCTAAGCGCCAGCTTATCGGTGACGATGAACATGGTTGGGACGATCAGGGCGTCTTTAACTTTGAAGGGGGCTGCTATGCCAAAACCATCAAGTTATCTAAAGAGGCTGAGCCAGATATCTATAACGCCATCCGCCGTGATGCGTTATTAGAAAACGTCACCGTCCGTGGCGACGGCCGCATCGATTTTGACGATAATTCGAAGACAGAAAACACCCGCGTGTCATACCCCATTTATCATATCGATAATATTGTGAAGCCGGTCTCAAAAGGCGGTCATGCCAACAAGGTGATTTTCTTGTCTGCGGATGCATTCGGCATACTTCCACCGGTGTCTAAATTGACGCCTGAACAAACCAAGTACCATTTCTTATCTGGTTTTACCGCGAAGTTAGCAGGTACCGAGCGCGGCATTACTGAACCCACGCCTGCTTTCTCAGCGGCCTTTGGCGCGGCATTTTTGACCTTGCACCCCACCAAGTATGCGGAAGTATTGGTCAAGCGCATGGAGGCGGCAGGGACTGAAGCCTATCTGGTCAATACAGGCTGGAATGGCTCAGGCAAGCGGATATCCATCAAAGATACCCGCGCGATCATCGACGCGATTTTAGACGGCTCGATCGAAAAAGCCGACACCAAGGTAATTCCAATCTTTAATTTGGAAGTTCCTGTCTCGCTAGACGAAGTGAGCGACGGCATTCTTGACCCGCGTGATACCTATGTTGACCCGCTGCAATGGGAAAGCAAAGCGAAAGACCTGGCCACACGCTTTATCGATAACTTCGATAAATACACAGATACCGAAGAAGGCGCAGCCTTGGTCGCTGCAGGTCCACAGTTAGACTAACCCCTAGCCCCATATTGCTGATGCGATATGGGGCGCTATTCCTCAGGGTGACTGGTTGACTGGTCGACTGGTTGAAGTTTGGCAACTTTTGCGCCAATCTTACTGCTACTCGTTGCCTGATAGGATTCATTCATGCGCATCCTGGCCAAACTCTTTGCCAGCTTTTTTATCCTAATCATAATCTCACTGTCAGTGATTTTTGTGTTGCTCCATACGCGACACGCCACCCAGGTTTTCACTGCCCTTATCACCCCTATACTGCCAGGCACCTTAACGGCAGAACAGGTGGACTATCACTGGCAACGCCCGCTTCACCTCACTCTGACGCAACCGAATTACCAATATGGCCATCAACACTGGCAGGCCAATACGGCGCGTGTACAGTTCTCTGTCGAGCGATGGTCTCACCTGCAATGGGTAAGGATTGACGGTCTAAGCCTTGACCTGACCGATCGGGCCATAACGTCTCTCGATATGCTACCGGCGACGCTTACCATTGGTCGTGTCCTTTTTAATGATCTTTCCCTGCAAGGACAAGGCTGGCAAGCGCAGCAAGTCAGCGCTCAGCTCAATGATTGGCACAAAGGACAAGCCCCCTTAGGATCAGTTCGCGGCCGCGCGCAATGGGAGGCCAAACAAGTCGACTGGCATGGGCTACAAGCCTCCCGACTTTTAGTCGATGCCACACCAGCGCCTAACGGTTGGCAATTCCGCGGCGTGTCTTTTGAGTGGCAAGGTGCCGCGATCAGCGCCCAAGGCCATTGGCAGCCAGGTGCGCTCGCCTTAACCCAGTTAACCCTGAGCGATGTCATTATCGACGGGGAAGACACGTATCAACGCGTGTCCAACGCCTTATTGCAATGGCCCCACACAACCACGTTAACCATCGACCGTACTGATATTCGCCAACTCAGTGCCGAAACCGAACAGTTTTCGGTGAATGGCCTCACCTTATCGGCCGAGCACATCACCATTGCGCCAAAGACGCCTTGGTGGCAACAGCCTAAGCTGCGTGCATCATTCAACGCTGACTATATCCGCTGGCACACGCAGACTTGGGATCAACCGCTTGGGGATATTGAACGTCACGGCGAAAGCTGGGTGATCCATCAGTTGACCAGTCAATGGCAAGAAGGATTTGTCGGGCTATCCGGGCACTTTTCTAAGCGTCATTGGCAGATTGATAAGCTACAAGCCAATAACCTGACACTCAGTCACTCAGTGCTTTCTCCGCTGATGGCGGCACTCCCGGAGTGGCCAGAGACACTGTTCATTGACGACGTATCACTGAAACATAATCAATGGCTGGCCTTATCGCCGCAGTTTCCTATCAAAATCAGTGGCATTGATGTTAATGGACGCGCATTGCAGCTATCCCCGTTCAAACAATGGCGCTTAACCGATGGCAGTTTAACCGCCAGCGCAAGCCACGCCAGCATCAATCAGCATTGGCTGGCTGAGCCCTATTTGCGCCTCGATGCCGATCAAGGGAAATTAACCCTCCAGCAGTTATTGCTGGGCTTCCCTGATGGCCAACTGGCTGTATCGGGCGCCTGGGATTTAAGCGCCCCCAGTCAACCATGGTCACTGCTTGTGGATGGGTTACAAATTCCGCTCTCTGTTTATCAAGACTGGTTTGATTGGCCCCTACCCCTAACAGGGTTTCATGATATTGAGGCAAAGTGGTCAGGGCTGGCAGCGGATCGAGAAAGCTTCAATGTGGGGCTCAATGGCGAGATGGATATCACCTTCTTAGATGCAAAAACCCATGCAGACTCAGACACAAATTGGGCCACACAAATAAGCGCTTGGCTGCAACCGCCAAGCCCCAAGAAGGACAAACAACAGACTTTCCCGTTTGAGACTTTATCCATTGATGCTGATCGCGGTCAACTGACCGGCGCACTGCAAGGCGAGACACGCTTATCCATCCAGTGGCCGATTTATCGCACGGACGCCCCACGCATTCGTTAGCGTAACAAAGTCAACTGTGGAGCAGGTTGTGCGGTAGCGCCATCATCCGAGGGGAGCAGGACATAGGTGCCGGTAAACACACCGGCTTTTTCATCACCACTGAAAAAATCGACTTCTAACGTCACACGGGCACGGCGTCCGTTTTCTAATCGATCGAGCTCGCCACTAAGGTTATCGAGTGACACACTCGCCCGGGGCCGTTCTGCAACCGGACGACGGTAGCGAATATGGCTATCCGCTAGGACAATATCCGCGCTGAGTTGGCGCTCTTTCATCAATAGCCATACCATGCCCCAACCGGTTAACGTCGCAAGGCTGAAAATACTGCCCGCAAACATGGTTTGGCGAGGGTTTAAATTGGCGTTTAAATTGGCGCTCACTTCAAAGCTGTAGCCAGTGAACTGGCTAATTTTGACTCCCATTTTGTCGCTAATCGGAATGTGTGCTTGCCAACGCTGCTGAAGCTCGGTGCACCACTCGGGACGGCGAACCACATCCGATAACGGATCCAAGGGTTTAACCATCTGCTGATGACGTATCGGTCCTCGCTCGTCACTCAGATCGCCCTGACGGAGGAAATCGTGTTGCGCATAAAAGCTCACCGCCTCTTCACGCGCACTGCACACCAGACGCTTAGCGCCCTCTTCCCGCGCCAACGACTCTAACGCCATGAGCACTAAGGCGCCTAAACCACGATTACGATAATCTGGTGACACCGCCATATATCGGATTTGGCCGTCATTGTCTGGGGTTAAGTACAAGCGTCCAATCGCGACCGGCGCGTCATCACTGTCTACGATCATACGATGGCACGCATTAACATCATACGCATCGCGCTCTGAACCACGCGGCGCATGCCATGGCTCTCTTAACATCCGATAACGAAAGTCATAATAACGCGCTAGCTCTTGCTCTGTGCGCGGGGTAACGATTCTAAACATGCCTGTCTCTCCTTGTGAGGCGCGTGGTTATACCTGAAGCCAGAAAGTCACAGGACCATCATTAACGAGGCTTACTTTCATGTCGGCGGCGAATTGACCCGTTTGCGTTTTTAACCCTGCACGCTGGCAATCCTGACAAAATACCGTGTACAAACGTTCTGCCTCATCAGGCGATGCCCCCGAGAAGCTCGGACGCATTCCCTTTTTTGTGTCGGCAGCCAGGGTAAACTGCGATATCACCAACAATTCACCGCCGTGCTGCGACACATTAAGATTCATTTTGCCATTATCGTCTTCAAACACACGATAACCTCTGACTTTATGCGCCAGTTTCGCGGCATCCGCATCGGTGTCGCCCTTTTCGACGCCCAGAAGCACCACCAGCCCTTTCCCTATCGCACCGAGGATCTCACCGTCGACAGTGACATTGGCTTCACTCACGCGTTGAATTAGGGCAATCATAAGGCGCCTCCGCTTGATTGATTAAAGGATGGGATGGCTCAGCCAAACCGGCTGACTGATTGTTAACCGCTGGCGAGGTGCCACTTGGCCACCAAGCCTCCGACTCTCTTAAAGTCGCGGTAACTTGTGCGCCGAATAATACAATACACCAGCTAAAATACACCCACACAAACAGAATGGGCACCACGGCCAGGGCGCCGTAAATTAATTGATACGAGGGAAAGTGGGCAACATATAGCGCGAATACTTTTTTACTTAGCTCAAATAGCACACTCGCCACAGCCGCACCGACCAAGGCATGGCGAAGGCGCACGCGAGTGTTAGGTACCAGGGTATACAACCCCATAAAGGTGAGCGTGGTTAAAAGAAAAGGCAGGATTCGGAGTAAGGTGGTAAACAAATCATTCGCCAGCCCTGTTTGTAATAACGACAAAGACGTTAAGTAAGAGCTCAGCGCGATGCTAGTACCAATCAAAATAGGCCCTAACGTGAGCACCATCCAATAGATTGAGAACGCAATCATCATCGGCCGTTTGGTCTGAATTTTAAACGTGTGGTTCAAACTTTTGTCGATCGCCGAGATCAGCATAATCGCGACCACAAACAAAAAACTGACCCCAACAGCGGTCATCTTACCGGCGTTAGCAACAAATTGGTTGAGATAGCGTGCCACTACCTCACCGGCGGCGGGAACAAAATTATTGATCACAAATGTTTGTAAGGTATCACCCACTTGAGAAAATCCCGGGAAACTCGAAAAAGCAGACAACACGACAGTGACTAAGGGGACCAAAGAAAGCAGCGTGACATACGCCATATAACCGGCACTCACCGTGAGCCTGTCTTCGCCCATACGCTGCCACAAATGCGTGAGCATCGCTTTCAACCAATTACGGCTGTCACGCCACGTTTTCTGATTTAGCGTCCCAATTATGCGCATCCTTCCACCTTTATCTTGTGCCCGTTTTACGCGTAATGAGTGTACATGATTTACTTCTCGCTCGCTGCGATCAAAAAAAGGCACCTAACGGTGCCTTTAATCTTGGGACAGAATCTGGTGACTCAGTCACATGATGATATAACGCGATTAACCTTTACGGCCAGCGCGCTTGCGGTCTGTCTCAGTCAACAGCTTTTTACGAATACGGATGCTTTCTGGCGTGACTTCAACCAGCTCATCGTCATCAATAAACTCAAGCGCTTGCTCCAAGGTATACTTGATCGCTGGGCTCAATACCTGCGCCTCATCAGTACCCGAGGCACGCACGTTAGTCAATTGCTTACCTTTCAAACAGTTAACCGTCAAGTCATTGGCGCGGTTATGAATACCGATAACTTGACCTTCGTACACTTCATCACCGTGTTCAGCAAACAAGCGACCACGGCCTTGTAGGTTAAACAAGGCATAAGTCAGTGCCTTACCTGCGGCGTTTGAGATCAATACACCGTTGATACGTTGGCCAATATCACCCCCTTTGAATTTACCGTAATGGTCAAAGGTATGATAAATCAGGCCCGAACCAGAGGTCAGGGTTAAGAACTCGGTTTGGAAACCAATTAAACCCCGTGATGGCATCACAAAGTCCATGCGTACACGGCCTTTACCGTCTGGGAGCATGTTGCTCAGCTCGCCTTTACGCAGACCGATGCTTTCCATAACGCCACCTTGATGCTCTTCGAGCACGTCAATGGTCACGGTTTCAAACGGTTCAAATTTCTCACCGTTTTCTTCTTTGATGATCACTTCAGGGCGAGATACGGCAAGCTCAAAGCCTTCGCGACGCATATTCTCGATAAGGATCGACAAGTGCAATTCGCCACGACCTGATACACGGAATTTATCCGGGTTCTCGGTCTCTTCAACACGCAGCGCCACGTTGTGAACCAGCTCTTTTTGCAAACGCTCAAGGATATTACGTGACGTCACGTACTTACCTTCTAGGCCGGCGAACGGCGAGGTGTTGACTTGGAACGTCATGGTCACAGTTGGCTCATCAACGGTCAGTGCGGGGAGCGCTTCAACGTTGCTTGGATCACAGATAGTGTCTGAAATCTTTAGCTCGCCCAGACCCGTAATAGCAATAATGTCGCCCGCTGAGGCTTCATCGACATCAGTACGGTCAAGGCCGAGGTAACCCAAGACGCTACCTACCTTGCCATTGCGCTTGCTGCCATCGGCACTGATGATGGTCACTTGCTGGTTCGGTTTCACCGAGCCACGCGTAATTCGACCCACGCCGATAACACCGACATAGGCGTTATAATCAAGCTGAGACACCTGCATTTGCAATGGCGTAGTAATGTCGACGTCAGGCGCATCGACGTTGTCCACGATCGCGTTGAACAACGGCTCCATATCGTCGCCTTCGGTCGCTTCATCTAGGCTCGCCCAACCGTTTAGCGCTGATGCGTAAACCACTTGGAAGTCTAACTGTTCGTCCGTGGCACCCAAGGTGTCAAACAGATCGAAAACTTGATCCATCACCCAGTCAGGGCGTGCACCCGGACGGTCAATTTTGTTGATAACCAAAATCGGCTTCAGGCCGTGAGCGAAGGCTTTTTGGGTCACAAAGCGGGTTTGTGGCATCGGACCATCAACGGCATCAACCACCAATAAGACCGAATCAACCATCGACATGATACGCTCGACTTCACCACCGAAATCGGCGTGCCCTGGGGTATCAACGATGTTAATTCGATAATCATTCCAGTTAATGGCGGTGTTTTTCGCCAAAATGGTGATGCCACGCTCTTTCTCAATATCATTTGAGTCCATGACACGCTCTTCCACCTCACCGCGGGAAGCCAGCGTACCGGATTGCTGAAGCAGCTTATCCACTAGCGTGGTTTTACCGTGGTCAACGTGGGCAATAATGGCGATATTTCTTAATTTATCTGTTTGTATTTTGGTCATGGACTCTCTTTTTCACTCGTTAGACGCGGCGCGTGTCGAACCTGACACGCTGAGACAGCGTATACTAGCACGACGGGGCCACCATCTGATTAAAAAAACGGCCGTAATGTACCAGATTTTGTCGCAAAACCCACCTTATTCTGTGAATCAGCTCACCATCAAAGTGGCTTGACTGCTGTCTAGTTGGTCATTTGTTAAGCAAATACAAGGATTCACCGGTCTTCGAGCAAACATGAATTTTTAAAGACGGCCCACACTCTCAATACCGATTGTCTGCTAAAAAGAAGAGGGGGATGGGGTTGCACCCATGTCGTGCACAAACATCTGCACCACCTTCGCCCCTTGCACTATGATTGAGCATGTGCGCACAATAATGGTGCAACCCGCTCTCGTTTGACGAGCACTGAGCGGCATTTTTACCCGCCGAGCCTGCTATGGCGTGGTTTTAAATTGTTGGCACAGTTTTCGCTTTGTCATGCAGCAAGGAGCCAACTCGCTATTTACCTAATTTGACACCGGAGGTTATTTCACATGTCAGTAGAAAATGTGCTCGCACTTATCCAAGAAAACGAGGTGAAATTCATCGACCTGCGCTTTACCGATACCAAAGGTAAAGAGCAGCATGTTTCCATCCCCTCTCATCAAGTGGACGATGACTTCTTTGAAGAAGGCAAAATGTTTGACGGTTCATCCGTGGCGGGCTGGAAAGGGATCAACGAATCAGACATGGTCATGATGCCAGATGCAAGTTCGGCCGTGCTTGATCCCTTTACCGAAGAAAGCACCTTGAATATTCGCTGTGATATTCTAGAGCCGTCTACCATGCAAGGGTATGATCGTGACCCACGTTCCATTGCTAAACGCGCTGAAGATTTCATGCGCTCAACGGGGATCGCAGATACCGTTCTGATTGGGCCTGAACCCGAGTTTTTCCTCTTTGATGACGTGAAATTCGCCACCGATATGGCCGGCTCTTTTTACAAAATCGATGACGTCGAAGCGAGCTGGAACTCAGGCACCGCACTGGAAGGCGGTAACAAAGGCCACCGTCCAGGCGTTAAAGGTGGCTATTTCCCTGTTGCACCGGTCGATTCGTCACAAGATATCCGCTCGGCCATGTCATTGGTCATGGAAGAGATGGGCTTAGTGGTTGAAGCGCACCACCATGAAGTGGCAACGGCTGGCCAAAACGAAATTGCGACCCGCTTTAACACCTTGACCACTAAAGCGGACGAAATTCAGATCTATAAATATGTGGTGCACAACGTCGCACACGCCTTTGGTAAGACGGCGACCTTTATGCCGAAACCACTGGTGGGCGATAATGGCTCAGGCATGCACGTTCACCAATCACTGGCCAAAGATGGTCAAAACCTCTTTGCAGGTGATAAATACGGTGGCCTATCTGAAACAGCACTTTATTACATTGGTGGTGTGATTAAGCACGCTCGAGCCATTAACGCCTTTGCCAACGCGTCAACCAACTCGTATAAGCGCCTGGTTCCTGGGTTTGAAGCGCCGGTCATGCTGGCTTACTCTGCGCGTAACCGCTCTGCGTCAATTCGTATCCCAGTGGTGCCTAGCCCGAAAGCGCGCCGTATTGAGCTCCGTTTTGCCGATCCAACCGCGAACCCTTATTTGTGCTTTGCTTCGATGCTGATGGCCGGCCTTGACGGTATCAAAAACAAGATTCATCCAGGCGATGCCATGGACAAAGACTTGTATGATCTCCCGGCCGAAGAAGCGGCAGAAATTCCGACGGTAGCGGAGTCCCTTAAAGAGGCTCTACAGGCGCTGGATGCTGACCGCGAATTCTTGACCGCAGGTGGCGTGTTCTCAGACGACTTTATCGACTCATACATCAAACTGAAAAGCGAAGATGTTGAGCGTATTCAAATGACAACGCACCCAGTTGAGTTTGAGCTTTACTATTCGGTGTAACGACTCGTCACGCTGAACATTTAAACTGTAGCCCACCTCGCAGGTGGGCTTTTTTATGCTTGGCGACTGTATGTACCCACTTACAATGCTCCGCAGGGGATCGCGCAAACCTAGGGGGCTTTGATGCGTGGGTTAGGTGTTCGTTGGCTAGGAGCTCTTTCGCGAGGCGCTATGTTACTAGGCGCTATGTTGCTAGGAGCTATGTTGCTGACATTGGCTTTTAGCAGCCATGCGGGCATGCTCTATCAGTGGACCGATGACCACGGACAAGTGCATTTTAGCGACCAACCTCCGGCGCACCCGTACCACGTTAGGCCGTATGCATCCCTAACGTCTTCGCCCTCTCTCTACGATGCCTCTTCGTCTTCGGCTGAGCAGCCTGCGCCAGCCCTGACACCACCCAAATCGGTGACACTCACCCTTGTATCGCCCAATGATGGCGCAACATTACGCAGTAATCCCGGCGAGCTATCCGTGACAGCCACGGTGTCACCGCTTTCCATCCCCGCCAAGCAAACACGGCTCGTCTTAGACGGCCAGCCCGTTGCGTCTCCCCCAACCATTAGCTTGAACGCATCACAGCGACAGCTGGATTGGCGGCTGGCGCCCATTGATCGTGGCACCCATCAGATTCAAGTCCAATACCTCGAAAGCGGCAAGGTAATTGCATCCTCATCGATACATCACGTGTATTTACACCGCGCGCACGTTAATCAACGCCATCGACGCCAAGATTAACCGACCACGGCACCTAAACCATCACAAACTCAGTGGTACCGGCTGCATCATGCAAGGATCTCGATTACACTCAATGCACCAAACTAGTGCAAACAAGGACGCGACACGGATGACGCCAGCTCAACTGTTTGATCATCTGCTTACCGCCATCATTGTGGTAGACAGCCAATGGCGTATTGAATACGTTAATGCAGCAGCAGAACAGCTAATGCATCAAAGTGCTAGGCGCTTGCGCCAGCAACCCCTCACACAGCAAATTCAGCATGCCAGTGTTGACTGGGCGCACATAGCCAGCGCCACTCAGGCAGGGCAAAGTTTAACGGATAGTGATGTCACTTGGGTGGTTGATGGACAACCACAAAAAGTACAACTCAGTGCAAGTCCCTTATTTGACGCCGAGGATGAGGGCCGTCTGTTACTTGAAGTCAACGTCGTGAGCCAGCAACAAAGGATCAGCAAGGAGCTGACCCAAAAAGCGCAACAACAAGCAGCAAAAGAACTGGTGCGTGGCTTAGCTCATGAAATAAAAAACCCGCTAGGCGGATTGCGCGGGGCGGCACAGCTACTGGAAAAAATGCTACCCGATGCCAGCCTCGCGGAGTATACCCAAATCATTATCGAGCAAGCGGACCGCTTAAGAAATTTAGTCGACCGCTTGCTTGGACCGCAGCGCCCGGGATTACGCCAACGGCAAAATATTCACGTGGTCTTGGAGAAAGTCCGTCAACTGGTCAGCCTTGATCATCATGACGGGGTGCATATTGTGCGCGACTATGATCCCAGTTTGCCTGATTTTGATATGGATCCAGAGCAGCTTGAGCAGGCGATCCTCAACGTCGTCACCAATGCCGCCGACGCGGTGAGTGGGCAAGAGGATGCACGCCTCACACTGCGCACCCGCACCGGTTTTCAAACCGTGATTCATGGTCAACGCCATCGTGTCGTGGCCCAGATAGAAATCATCGACAATGGCCCAGGTATCGCCCCTCACTTACAAGATACCTTGTTCTATCCGATGGTCACCAGCAAAGCGGATGGTAATGGACTCGGACTGGCCATTACCCACCACTTAATCGATCAACACCAGGGCAAAATTGAAGTGAATAGCTGGCCGGGCCATACCTGCTTCACTATCCAATTACCCGTTATTGAAAAGGATAGACCGCATGAGTAAAGGGACCATTTGGGTCGTGGATGATGACAGCTCGATTCGTTGGGTGATGGAGCGAACACTGAGTGCCGCGGGCCTCACGTGCGATACATTTTGCGATGCTGAAAGTGTAATGAGTGCGTTGCACGATCGCATCCCCGACGTTTTAGTGTCAGACATTCGCATGCCAGGCAGCGATGGGCTTGCTCTGCTCAATGTGGTGCAAGCACAACATCCAGACTTACCCGTCATTATCATGACCGCCCACTCTGATTTAGATGCCGCGGTTAATGCCTATAAAGAAGGCGCGTTTGAGTACCTGCCAAAACCTTTCGATATTGACGAAGCCTTAGCCTTGGTTGAGCGCGCGTTAGCCCACGTTAAAGAACAGCAAAAGCAGCAAACGGCGACGCAACCACACGCACAAACGCCAGAAATCATTGGCGAAGCCCCGGCGATGCAAGAAGTGTTTCGCGCCATCGGTCGGTTATCGCGCTCATCCATTTCGGTGTTAATCAACGGTGAGTCCGGCACCGGCAAGGAGTTAGTCGCCCAAGCGCTTCATCGCCATAGTCCGCGTTCAGAGCAAGCCTTTATTGCCCTGAACATGGCAGCAATCCCAAAAGATTTGATCGAGTCAGAGTTGTTTGGGCATGAGAAAGGCGCATTTACCGGAGCCAATGCCGTTCGCCAAGGACGGTTTGAGCAAGCCAATGGCGGCACCTTATTTTTAGATGAAATTGGTGACATGCCGTTGGATGTGCAAACGCGTTTGCTACGCGTGCTCGCCGATGGTCAATTCTATCGCGTGGGTGGCCACGCAGCCGTCGATGTGGATGTCCGTATTATTGCCGCGACCCACCAAGATTTAGAGCGCCTTGTCACCAATGGTACATTCCGAGAGGACTTATTCCATCGCTTAAATGTGATTCGCGTCCACCTTCCATCACTCAAGGACAGGCGCCAGGACATCCCACAACTGTGCCAACACTTTTTGGCCCGCGCGGCTAAAGAGTTAGATGTCGAGGCCAAACAACTTCACCCGGACACCGAAGCCATGATGAGTCAGCTTCCGTGGCCTGGCAATGTGCGTCAGCTGGAAAACACCTGCCGCTGGCTCACGGTGATGGCCAGCAGTAAAGAAGTACTCCCCGGTGATTTACCGCGCGAATTGGTCAATCAGCCATTGTCTGTGACCGACAGTGAAGCGCAAGACTGGCAGGATGCACTCACTCAATGGGCTCAGGACGCAATCACTCAGGGGCAGCATGGCATTTTGCAACAAGCATTGCCTAACGTGGAGCGAATACTCCTACAATCAGCGTTGCAACATACTCATGGGCATAAGCAAGAAGCCGCGAAAATTTTAGGATGGGGACGTAATACACTGACACGCAAGCTGAAAGAGCTTAATATTGAGCACTAACGCAATATTAAAACTAACACAATTTGAACCTCTGCTAAATTTAAGTAAAGAGATTGAAGTAAAAACCGTTGATCGTGTTAACTTCAATGGTGTTTAGTTGATGAGAAAAGTGATGTTGTTGTTCTGATGAGAAACATGCGCCCATTGTCGATTCGAGCCGCTGTAATGCTCCCCGTGTTTCTCGTGCTCACGTTCACCTTGATTGTGATCATTCTGACCATTAACAACCACTACCGCACCAGCTCTCAGTTTGTCGGTAAGTTACTGCTGGACGATTACTCTCAAGGGATTGAATTAGACTTACGCCAGTATCTTCAGCACCCGTTTAACGCCAACGTATTTGTCGCTGAGCGTCTCGCCGCTCGCCTCCAAGCCGCCCCCATCAACAATAAAGGCTTGCGAGACTATTTACTCAGTAGTCACACGTCGCTTTATCAAGCCATGCCATACATGCAAGTGCTCAGCATTGGCGTTGATGCGAACGGCGATTATTTTGGCTATCGCAAAAATCAAGCAGGCCAGTCGATTTTGATGGAGCGAAGTGATGCCACACAAGGCACATTACGCATCTTCGACGGTCGAACGTTAAACGCCAATATTGTTTACCAAGACAGCCACTATGATCCTCGTGTTCGCCCCTGGTATATTCCAGCCTTTAACCGCGAACAACCACGCTGGACCGATATATACCTCGATGCTGATGAAATCGGCGAAGTATCACTCTCTGCCATTGCGCCCGTGCAGGTTAGTGGCGAGGTCTGGGGGGTGGTCGCCAGCGATATCAAGCTGAACGCCTTTAATCGCTTTCTCAGTGAGCGCCAGCAAAAACTCGGCGGCGCGCTTTTTATTGTCGATGACGAAGGCAGGATGATCGCCCATAGCGGCAACAGCAGTCCTAGCAACATTTTACACTTCCCTAATATCACCAATAACTCAGTACTCAACGCCACCATCAATGAGATATCGGCTGATTGGCCTCCTGAACCTGAAAAGCTCGGCAAATCGTTTCATTTCGACATCCATGAAAAACAGGGTCACTTCTATGGCACCGTCAAAAAAATCGCCTTACCGCCGCCTTTTCAGCATCAATGGTATGTGGTGGCCGCCCTGCCTGATCAGCTGCTTCTCGAAAGCTTGTTAAGCCAACAAGAAATCAGTATTTATTTAGTGATCGCAATATCGGTAATTGGCTTGGTGATTGTTTATTTAATTATTCGCCAACTCACTCGGCCCTTGCGTGACACCGCAGAGGCGGCGGCAAAGCTCGCCTCAGGCAATCTCACCTATCGAATTAACACCCCTGCCAACCTGCGGGAGATTGCGATATTAAAAGACGCGTTTAATAACATGTCCGGCAAAATACAAGAGTCATTCAACCGCTTACGTCAGCAAGTCCGCCAAGATAACTTAACCCAGTTGTATACGCGCGAAGGCTTGATCGAACAAGCCGCCGGGCTGCGTTATCGGTCACCGAATACCTTGGCGATTTTAGGGGTCAATGGCTTTCGAGATATTAACGATAGCCTAGGTCAAGACGGCGGTGATGTGCTGCTATGTGCCATCGCACAACGATTAACAGATTTAGCCGATGGCTCCAGTATGCTAATCGCACGCGTTCGCGGTGATGAATTTGCAGTCCTGGCGCCCCACACCACTAACCGAACCCAGTCAGAAGCGCTAGTGAGTCAACTACTGAGCCTGTTTAACCGCCCAGTCACTATCGGTAACGACGATGTCCTGGTGGATGCTTGTGCCGGGGTGGTGTTCGGTTATACCTACGGGGATGCCATTCATGAAAGCCTCCAACACGCAGGGTTGGCTCTCAGTGAAGCCAAGCGCAGTGATGCGGCGATGTATGTCTATTTTGAAGCCAGTATGCAAGCTCGGGTGCAAGAACAGTCTCGGCTCCTGCTTGAGCTTCATCATGCCGTTCAGCATCATGAATTCGTCGTGTTCTATCAACCTTTCGTGCGCTTAAGCGATGGCTATTTCTGTGGCGCCGAGGCTTTAGTACGCTGGGAAAGCCCCAGCCGTGGCATGGTGTCCCCAGCAGAGTTCATTCCGGTCGCCGAACAAAGCGGTTTAATCAACCAAATCGGCATGCAAGTGCTTGAACAAGCCGCTTTTGATACGGTCGCACAAATTGAAGCCGGACGATGGCCTGCCCATTTCCAATTACATGTCAACTTATCAGCACGACAGTTATTATCGGCTGACTTTATCGACAAGTTGGAGCAAGTGCTCACACGCACACAACTTCCGCCCGAGAATTTAACCTTAGAGATCACTGAGTCACAATTGATGAGCCATGAGCATCTCGCGACCTCTGGGCTCACTAAAATCCGCGCCCTTGGGATTAAAATTGCGATTGACGACTTTGGTACGGGCTATTCTTCATTGGCCTATTTACATCAGATGGCTTTCGACAGCCTAAAAATCGACCGTAGCTTCGTCCATTCGATGACCGAAAACAGCACCAACCAAAGGATCATTGAAGCCGTGGTTGCCATGACCCGTGGCATGGATGTCCACTTGGTCGCTGAAGGCATTGAAACCAAAGAAGAGGCGGCTAGGTTACGTGAAATTGGTTGCCATTATGCGCAAGGGTTCTTGTTCGCCAGGCCCCTTCCCTTGGCCGAACAACCAACAGAACGGGTAACGGATAAATTGCCAACGCGATAAGGCTCACGTCCTACGCGCTTCGACAGCTGACGCATGGCGCCACAGTCGCTATACTGAGCGCCAACTCACCGGCTGGGAACCAACGATGATGAGACACGATTTTCCTTTAACGGACCTACACCGTCACCTCGATGGCAACATCCGCATCAATACGATTTTAGAGCTCGGTCAGCAGTTTTCGATGCCGCTGCCGGCACATGACATTGAAAGCCTGCGCCCCCATGTGCAGGTGGTTGATACCGCGCCTGATTTGGTCGCGTTTCTCTCAAAACTTGATTGGGGTGTGGCAGTACTCGGAGATCTCGACGCGGTACGGCGCGTGGCGTATGAAAACGTCGAGGATGCCCTAAATGCACACATCGACTATGCTGAACTACGGTTTTCTCCCTACTACATGGCGATGAAACATCAACTGCCCCTCGAAGGCGTGGTGGAAGCCGTCGTCGATGGCGTGCAGGCCGGTAGCCGTGACTTTGGCGTGAAAACCAACCTAATTGGCATCATGAGCCGTACTTTCGGCACCCAAGCCTGTATGGCCGAGTTGGATGCACTACTGACACAGAAATCGCAACTGGTTGCCATCGATTTAGCCGGTGACGAACTGGGGCAGCCCGGAGACCAATTCACCGAACATTTTGCCAAAGTTCGAGCCAGTGATTTGCAAGTGACGGTTCACGCTGGTGAGGCTGCGGGCGCTGAGAGTATGTGGCAGGCGATTAACGAGCTAGGCGCGACCCGTATTGGCCATGGCGTGAAAGCGATTGAAGACCCCGCTTTAATGGACTATTTAGCCAAGCACCGTATCGGGATTGAATCCTGCCTAACCTCGAATATTCAGACCAGTACCATTGCTGATCTCGCACAGCATCCGGTGCGCCAATTCCTCGACCACGGTATTCTGGCATCGTTAAATACCGACGATCCAGCCGTGGAAGGCATCGAGCTGCCCTATGAATATGAAGTCGCGGCCCCAGCCGCGGGCTTAACCGCTACGCAAATCAACACACTACAAGAAAATGGCCTAACCATTGCCTTCTTGTCTGACCATGAGAAAGCGGCGCTAATAGCCAAAGCTGCGGCCCGCTAATGGGCTGTGGGTGTTATAAAAAAAACCGCCATTTGGCGGTTTTTTTTGTTTAAATCACCCGTGAGAACTGTTGTTGTCGCGCCCTATCCCGTAAATAAATATCAAAACTCATACAGATATTACGGATCAGCATCCGACCGGTTTTGGTCACGCTGATGGTCTGGTCGGTGACACGGACCAAATCGTCGTCAATAAAACACTGTAGCAACTTGAGATCGTCAGCAAAGTAACGGTCAAAATCAATCTGATAACGTGCGGCGATCACCGCCTTCTCAAGGGTAAAGTTACACATCAAGGCTTTAATCACATCGCGGCGAATACGATCATCGCGCTCCAACATGACGCCTTTAAATAAGGCATGTCGCTCCGCATCCACTTGGTGATAATACCGCTTCATCTCTTTTTGATTTTGCGCGTAACAATCACCAATCATCGAAATCGCCGACACACCCAATCCTAATAAGTCACAGTCACCCTGGGTGGTGTAGCCTTGAAAATTACGATGCAAGCGTCCCTCACGTTGCGCAACCGCCAGCTCATCATCGGGCAACGCAAAGTGGTCCATACCAATAAATTGGTACCCCGCCGCCGTTAGCGTGTTAATGGTTTCTTGCAGCATGGTGAGCTTGGCGTCGGGTGACGGTAAGGCATTCTCGTCTATTTTCCGCTGGGCGGCGAATAAATTAGGTAAATGGGCATAGTTAAACACTGATAGCCGCCCAGGGCGCATGGTGAGCACTTGCTCTAGCGTGTTGGCAAATCCCTCGGGGGTTTGGCTGGGTAAACCATAAATCAAATCAAGATTGGTGGAGCGAAAGCCAAGCTCTCGCGCACGTGCAACCAATGCGTGAATAAAGTCTTCATCTTGCTCTCGGTTGACCAGCTGCTGCACTTTTTTATCAAAGTCCTGCACGCCAATACTGATGCGATTAAACCCTTCACTGCGCAGATGATCGAGCATATCCAGCGGGATTTCACGTGGGTCCACCTCGATACTGATTTCCGCATCGTCTTCAAACTGGAACTCTTGGCGCAGTAACCCCATTAGACGCGAGATCTGTGCTTTGGTGAGAAAGGTGGGTGTACCGCCTCCCCAGTGCAATTGAGTAACCCGACGGGCGCCCAGTAAGAATGCACGCTGGCGAATTTCATGTTCCAAGGCATCCAGATACTCATCCGCCTTATGTTGATGCCGGGTCACCACTTTGTTGCAGCCGCAGTAATAGCAGAGCTTGTGACAAAATGGGATATGCACATACAACGACAACGGCCGCTCAGGATACTGGCTACATGCCATATCAAATTCCGCAGGCGTAAATGCCTCATGGAATTCAAGCGCGGTGGGGTACGAGGTATAGCGGGGCCCTGAATAATTATACTTATTGATCAAGGCTTGATCCCAAATGATTTGTGGTGATGACATGGCTTACATTCCGCAAAGGCGCTTAGGAAAGGAGAACAAAGTGTAGTGTGCCACAGCCTTAAGTCAGGTGTTTAGCACTACCCGCATTGGTATAGTGAAAG
Organism: Salinivibrio sp. MA607; assembly: GCF_001996245.1. Lineage (NCBI taxonomy): Bacteria > Pseudomonadati > Pseudomonadota > Gammaproteobacteria > Vibrionales > Vibrionaceae > Salinivibrio > Salinivibrio sp. MA607. The sequence continues at coordinate 41,007 of NZ_MUFJ01000011.1, forward strand.
TGTCGGCGAGATCGATTTTCGCCTAATAATTATAAGGGTATTGTGCCAAAATAATAAAGGAATGCCGCTGCGAGCAGCCGCATTCCAAGCAGGTACACTTAGTGGGTCAAAATATGATCAGGGATATGCCTGCCACCCGTAAAGGCCAAAATCTCGGCCAACTCGGCTTTTATCGCCTGCTCGAGTCGCGCTTCATGCTTGGCACGATCAAAGTCCAACCGCATCCGTTCGTTCTTTTTAAGGGTTTTCCTGGCATCACCTCGTGGGGTGTCTTTGACCGCCTCATAAAGTTCAAATAACGCAGGGTAGCGGCTATCAAATTCAACCCGCTTTTCACCTTGGAGGTGATCCATAATCATATAAAGACGAATCGCCGCCTCGGACAAATCACATTGATCTTTCAAGGCTGCGAACGCAATCACATCAACGCTTTCAATGATTTTATCATTCCGCTTATTTATCGCCGCCTCTTCCATCTCCGCTTGCAGCGCCGTCTGCCGCTTGAGTCTTGCCAGCAAAGTCCCGGCGTATACCGATAACGCTAAAATAATCAGCGCGCCTAGTCCTGCTAGTATCCAGATCCCGTCCTGCACCTGCTACTCCTCATTAATCGTTCTGTTGCTCAAATTTAGCAAGCAGATCGCTGTCATCATCCTCCGGTGTATCCTCGTCGCTCAGCAACCCTAGCTTATCCATCAGCACTTCAATGCGATCGAGTTTTTCATCGACATAGTTTTGCAGCCCTGACCCGAGCTTTTCACCGTTTTCGATGCGATCGAGTAAGACATTCAGTTGCGGGTCTTGCTCGAGCTTTTCCAGCTCTTGCGCAGGGGTCAACGTGGATTGTTTCGGTTTCGCAGCTTCAAGCCCCAATGGAATCGGTTTTTTACTGCCAATTCGTGGGTCTTTCTTGCCGCCGCGACGATGCGTTTGCACATCACTTTCTTCAGAATGACGCGATCCTGCTTTTTTTCCTTTCCGTTTTTTCTGCTTTTTCAGCATGCGAGCAATTCGATCTTGCTCGGTCTGGTTTTTATCTACGTATTGCGCCGGGCCTTCCGATCCTGTGCGGCGCGTTTTCTTTTTACGCGTCATAACAATGGTTTCCTCATTAATATTACATCGTTGCCCAAAAAGGTCAGTTCGAAGCCAGCTTGAGCAGCTAGAAATTGAAACGTTTGGCGGCTAAAAAAGCTGACATGAGTCAGGTCATTCTTATAGTGCCAGCGTGAAAATGCCGCTGGATCCTGGACCAGCTTGGTCATGATCCCCAGATACCCACCCGGCTTTAGCATGGATAGCCATTGTGTCCACTGCTCGGCGGGGTGATAAAAGTGCTCAATCGCTTCGGTGCAGGTGATGAAATCGTAACCACGCGCCAACACCTGTGTATCAGGGGCATAGAAGGGATCATAGCAGGCGATGGAATGTCCCGCGTCACGCAGCATGTTTGCAAGCACCGGCCCCGGACCACAACCAAAATCTAGGCCATTGCGTGGCGATTCAGCTAACCGCGCAAGTAACGGGGCGGCCAACCGCGATAAGAAGCGCTGATAGCCCGCATCATCAGGATGATTTTGGTGCAAGTCATAAATGGCTTTCTCATCGTGCGGTGCCAGCAGTGCCTGGCGATCAACAAACACCAAATCACAACGCGTACATTGAAAATAGGCGCGGCGCTTATCGGTATGGTAAGGGTGAGTCTGGGTATGCTCACATAAAGGGCAGTGCTGCATGTTATTCGTCTATGCCAAAAGCTGGCGCGAATGTAGCAGAAAGTGGGTCAATAAAAAAGCGACAGGCATAATGCCTGTCGCGGTATCGCCTTGGCGATATAAGCGGGTGTCGTCCGTCCTGGTACGTCTTTCATCCCTGCTCAATAGCGTTTTACGCCTTGGCTTTAACATCCTGTTAGTGTGGTTGGCTTACCTGCCTAACGGTCGCATCCTGCGTCCTTGTCGTCATAACATCCACATCACATCCTGTGCGAGGCTATCCTTGCATGCCGACCTTGGCGAGTTCACATCCTGTAGCGACACCTTCCTGGTGAAAAGCTTTCCTTAGCCGGTTGGCCTATTCTTGGCGTCAACGTCCTGTTGATGATGATAGCGTATCCTAATCACTTAATTTGCCTAGCATGCCAAACAAAAAAAACCTGTTTAAAAAAGAAAGGGGCGCGGTAAGCGATTGAATGTATAGTGTTTTTTATTTTATCTTTCAATCGATATCGCGATTTTCTCGCCGTAAAATAGCAAATATCTTACACCCGATAACGCACTTATCGTTATCAGCGCTAACGCCCATGCAAGCAAACCGCAAAGCAGTGATAAGAAGAGGAAGAGGAAGGAAACAAAAAGCGGCTGCGTTATTCACAACCGCTTTTGCTGCCACGCTCGGTAATTAATGCAGACCACCGAGATAGCTCGACAGCGCATCAATTTCCTCGTCAGTGAGCTTGGCAGCCACCGATCGCATCATGTTATTCATATCATTATGACGTTCCTCTGCGCGGAACATCTTCAACTGACTCGCCAAGTAGTTTGCGGGCTGGCCAGAAATTTTCGGGAAACCAGAAGAGGGGGTGCCATTACCGCGTGGACCGTGACAAGCGACACACGCCGCAATGCCTCGCTCTGCATCGCCCGCCATGTAGAGTTGGCGGCCAATTTCAACCGCGCCTTCGGGGGTTGTGCCAGGCTTGGGCGTAAGCGTTGCGTAATAAGCAGCCAGGTCAGCCATGTCCTGCTCCGATAAAGGAGCCACCATGCCAGCCATCACCGCGTTGTATCGCCCTTGCTCACCGCCGCTTTGCGCGCCAAGCTTAAATTCCTTCAACTGCTTTTCAATGTAGTTGGCGTGCTGACCCGCCAAGTTTGGGTAATCAGGCAAAACACTGTTACCGTCAGCACCGTGACAGGCGGCACAGGTATTGGATTTGGCTTTGCCCGCTTCAGCATCTCCTTGAGCCCAGACTGAAGTGCTGGCCAGGAGAGTCAATATTAGCGCTAATTTCTTCATGACATTCCGTTTATAATTATCAAGCTTCCAGTACCACTACTTAGTTACCGTCATGGTACAATTACCGATCAAAAACCGAGCACGGTTATTTTACACAAATTCACACAAAAGTAATCAGTCTACTACACCAAGACGAGACGGAGTTAACAGTGGAGCAATCACTTAATTACCGTAACACCCAGTTTGTTACTAGCGCACCAGACATCCGCCATCTTCCTGATAATACAGGAATCGAAATCGCTTTTGCTGGCCGCTCAAACGCCGGTAAATCTAGCTCCCTTAACCGTCTATGTGACCAAAAGAGCCTAGCGAAAACCAGTAAAACCCCCGGTCGGACACAATTGATTAACCTATTTAAGGTGGACGAGGGTTGCCATATTGTCGACCTCCCTGGCTATGGTTATGCCCAAGTCCCTCTAGAAATGAAAGAGAAATGGCAGCGATCGCTGGGAGAATATTTACAAAAACGTGATCAACTTGGCGGATTAGTGGTGTTGATGGACATTCGCCACCCGATGAAAGACTTGGATCAGCAGCTGATTTATTGGGCCGTTGAGTCAAAATTGCCCGTTTTAGTGTTACTGACCAAAGCGGACAAGCTTAAAACCGGTGCACGTAAACAGCAATTAATGAAGATTCGAGAAGCGTCGCTGGCATTTTGCGGCGATGTCGAGGTCGAATTGTATTCGTCACTCAAGGGCATTGGCGTGGATAAATTACGTCAAAAACTGGATGCCTGGTATCACACCACGCCGCCATTGCTTGCCGAAGAGCAACCACTGCCTAGCGAGTAATCGCCTTTTATCGGCGTAAGGGACGCACAACGTCTTCCCTCACGGATCTGGCGCTAAAAGACGAAAGCTAAAAAAAAGCCGACCCTCATCGAGGGTCGGCGAATCTTTGTGCGTGCGTGATCTGAATCAGACCCTGTAAACACATAAAGAACAAGAAGCTGTGCGTATTATAACCAGGTTTCCCAGCGAAATTAAAGTAATTACTCTAATTTTTTGGAATACAGGATCAACACAGCTGAAAATAGTTAAAAAGGCAGTGGCAGGGCTGCTCGCGTCGCGGCATATCAACCAATAAAAAAAGCCCCAGTCAGTATCCTGACTGGGGCTGCTGAATCAGCCAAATCCAATAACGTGAAACAAAAGGTCTGAAAGATAGAACATCTTACCTCTGTACCCTACGCTGATAACTGTATATCAATCACCCAGCCTTGAAAAGTATATTACGTAATTTTTTTTCATAAAAATACGCAAAAAAGAACGAAAACCACCATAGATCAGTTGGATACTAAACAAAAAAAAGCCGAATTCGCATTCGGCTCTTTATACTAAAAGGTCGATATATAGATAAAAACCGTAAACTTAGTGGGCTTCTCCCCAGTTATCGCCAAATCCTGCCTCAGCGATTAAGGGCACATCAAGTACAGCCGCCGACTCCATCAATTTTCGTACTTGGCTTTCAACTTTGGACATAGATGACGTTTTTACTTCCAACACCAGCTCATCGTGAACTTGCATCACCAGACGCGCGTCATCCGCGGCGTTGGCCTGAATCCACTGATCAACCAATATCATTGCACGCTTAATAATATCGGCGGCGGTACCTTGCATCGGCGCGTTGATAGCCGCACGTTCGGCTCCTTTGCGACGCATGCCATTGCGTGATTTTATTTCAGGTAAGTACAAACGACGGCCAAAGATAGTCTCCACATAACCTTTTTCTGCGGCTTGCTCACGGGTGCTATCCATATATGCTTTCACGCCTGGATAACGATCGAAGTAGGTGTCCATGTAGGTTTGCGCTTCATGGCGACCAATACCAAGCTGGCGTGAGAGGCCAAAGGCACTCATACCATAAATCAAACCAAAGTTGATCGCTTTGGCGCGGCGACGCTGCTCACTGGTGACCTCATCAAGACTCACCCCCATCACTTCCGCCGCCGTGGCCGCGTGAATATCTTTGCCCTCACGGAACGCTTCTAACAAGGCTTTATCACCGGATAGGTGCGCCATAATCCGCAATTCGATCTGCGAGTAATCCACCGCTAAAATCGTATGATCCGGTTCCGCGGTGAAGGCTTCACGAATACGGCGACCCTGCTCGTTCCGAATCGGGATATTCTGTAAGTTTGGATCGGTTGACGATAAACGCCCAGTGGCTGTGACCGCTTGATGATACGAGGTATGCACGCGGCCCGTTTGTGCATTGATCATGCGTGGCAGTTTATCCGTGTAGGTTGATTTGAGTTTCGCAAGGCCACGATACTCCAAGATACGCGCAGGCAACGGGTAATCGAGCGAGAGCTCTTGCAGCACTTCTTCATTGGTCGACGGGCTACCTGACGGGGTTTTCTTGACCACAGGCAGACCCATCTTCTCAAATAAAATCGCCTGTAATTGCTTCGGCGAGCTTAAGTTAAACTCTTCGCCGGCAATCTCAAAGGCTTCACGCTCAAGTTCAATCAAACGGGTATGCAGCGCTTCTGATTGCGTCGCCAACTTGTCTTTGTCAATTAACACACCATGACGTTCCATGCGCGATAGCACACTGACTAATGGCATTTCATAAAACTCAAAAATGGTTTTTAACTTTTCGTCACTGGTGACCCGTCCAATCAAATACTGATGTAACCGTAGCGTAATGTCAGCATCTTCCGCGGCATAAGGTGCCGCCTGTTCCAACGGGATCTGATTGAAAGTGAGCTGCTTTTTGCCCTTACCCGCAATCTCTTCGAAACTAATGCAGGTGTGCTGCAAGTAGCGCTCAGCGAGGCTGTCCATGTCATGGCGTCCCGCGACACTGTTGTACACGTACGACTCCAGCATGGTGTCGTAGGCTATCCCTTTTAAGGTGATTCCGTGACGCGCAAAAACACTGGCATCATACTTTAGATTTTGGCCGACTTTCGCCGCTGAGGGATCTTCCAGCCAAGGACGCAATACAGTGATCACATCTTCCAGCGATAGCTGCTCAGGCGCTTCGAGGTAATCATGGGCCACCGGTACATAAGCCGCTTCGCCTGGCGCGACCGCAAATGAAATACCAACCAGATTGGCTTCCATATAGTTAAGGCTATCGGTTTCCGTATCCACCGCCACCACGTCAGCTTGACGAATTTTCTCTAACCATGTTTCCAGTGACTCGCGCGTGAGTACGGTTTGATAATGATCACGATCGATACTGACTGCCTGCGATAAAGGCTCATCAGAGGTTGATTCCTCTGGCGCATCTCCCTCGTCGAGCTCTTTTAGCCAACGACGGAACTGTAAATCGCGGTACATGGCTACCAAAGTATCATTATCAGGTGCTTGCTTAATCAGTTGTTGCGGGGTGAAATCAAGCGCCACATCTAATTTGATAGTAGCCAACTGATAGGAAAGATAGGCGCCCTCTTTATTGTCCGTTAGCTTTTTTGCCATGCTCTTGGCGCCGCGGAAGCTCAGCTCAGCAATTTTATCCAGATTGGCGTAGATATCATCCAAGCCGCCGAGGTTGGCAATCAACGCCGTCGCAGTTTTATCGCCCACCCCCGGCACGCCAGGAATGTTATCGACTTTATCCCCCATCAGCGCGAGATAATCAATAATATGCTCAGGACCAAAGCCATACTTATCACGCACCGCATCCGGGTCCATCACCACATTAGTCATGGTGTTGATTAAGGTGACATGCTCGTCCACTAATTGAGCCATATCTTTGTCGCCGGTGCTGATCAGTACCGGCATTCCGGCTTGTGAGGCCTGAGTGGCAAGTGTGCCGATAACGTCATCGGCTTCGACCCCCTCTACCGCAAGTAAAGGCAACCCCATTGCTTTAATAATCTTATGCAGGGGGGCTATTTGCCCACGTAAGTCATCTGGCATCGGTGGACGATTCGCTTTGTACTGTTCGTACATGTCATCGCGGAACGTCTTCCCTTTGGCATCAAAAATCACCGCGACATGAGAATGCGGGTATTGGCGCAATAAACTACGCAGCATATTCACCACACCATAGACCGCCCCCGTCGGCTCACCTTCACTATTGGTGAGACTGGGAGACGCATGGTAAGCCCGGTAAAGATAAGAGGATCCATCCACCAGGATGAGGGGGTTATCGGGAAGAGTTGCCATATCAGTATCTTGATTGCCAGTTAAACACGTTAGTCGTTAAGCATGCCACGAGTCGTGACCCCTGTTAACCATGGTTTTTCCCATCGCGTCGTCTATCTGTGGATAACTTTGTTGGTAAATATTTTATAGGGTTTTTTGCTTGTCTAAATAGAGAAGAAAAATAAATTTTTAACCTTTAATAATCAAACAGATAAATAAAAACAAAGGATCCTGATCTTGATCGAACAAGGATCTTGTGGTGTGGAAAARGAAATCGCTATGGGTCTCAAGGTTGCAGAGAAAGTCATCATAAACTGCGGAGATAATCACCAATTTCATTGCCGAAGTTCGCTAAGCTTTCGCCTAACCCAGTACCAATGCGACACTGATAAACGTAGCCTATATTAGCGTCGTTGATCGTTGTGCATTGCCCACACTGATTGCGATATTTTTAATCTCGATACAAGGAGAGCGTGATGAAAAAGGTGGCTGTGATCTTATCTGGCTGCGGCGTGTTTGACGGCGCAGAGATCCAAGAGACCGTATTATCGCTGCTAGCACTAGAACAAAACGATGCGCAATGGCAGTGTTTCGCACCAGATATCGATCAGCACCATGTGATCGATCATCGTACTGGTGAGCCGATGAACGAAACGCGCAATGTGCTCACCGAAGCCAGCCGTATTGTTCGTGGTGAGATTCTTCCGCTTACCGATTTAAACGTCGATGACTTCGACGCCTTACTGGTCCCCGGTGGCTTTGGTGCAGCCAAGAACTTGTCAGACTTTGCTTACAATGGCGATCCGGTGCAGGTACACCAAGATATGTTTGCGGTTTGCCAAGCTTTTATGCGTGCAGAAAAGCCCGCCGGTTATATGTGTATCGCACCAATCATGATCCCGCAGATCTATCCAAAAGGTGTAAAAGGCACCATTGGCAATGAACCTGATATCGCTGCCGCCTTTAATCGTATGGGGAGTGAACATATTGACTGCCCAGTATCGGATTATGTGCTGGATCAGCGCCATCATCTGCTATCCACACCGGCCTATATGCTAGCAACGTCTGTTTCGGACGCAGCTAGTGGTATCAATCGGATGGTGAAAAAACTGGTTGAGCTCGCCTAAGCAAATAATAACGGGAAAAAGAAAGACACAAAGAAAAAAGCGACGCCGAGAGCGGCGTCGCTGTAACAGGTGAGCGCAAAAACAAAGCTGTTTTAGTAACAGTTTGCTGGCCCCAATACACTGGAAGCAATGTGAGCAATGTCGTGCCTTCAGCGCTGAGCATGTGGGCTTTGCCCTGAAGACAAGTTAACAATAACCATTCTCATTAGCATTTTCAACAAATAATTTCGATGCTTTTTGATTTGTTGATCTTGTGCTCAGACTCTCTCGCTGTCATCAAACTGTTATTGCACCCACAGCTATCACGCCAACATCCATCGTTCGAAAAGCCAGCACCCAGAAAAGAAAAAAGCGACACCCCGAAAGGTGTCGCCTAGCAAAAATGGGCTAACTTAATCACTGTCTGATAAGCGCCCCGCTAATACACTGGAAGCAATGTGAGCAATGTCGTGCCTTCAGGGTTAAGCATGTGGGCTTGACCCTGAGTGCGAGTTAATAATAACCATTCTCATTATCGTTTATCAAGAAAAAAATATGCTTATTTTCCACTCACTGTTCATTTATTGATCTGCTTCTCAAAATAAAGTCGATAATCGGCAGGCTGACCTTTTTGCTCCAACGCCACCATCTGATAGCCATGACGCATCAGCATGCACACCATCGCGGTAAAGCGGTTGCGTGATTTGACCGCAAGTGTTTGATAGCCAGAAGCCGCAACCCACGCTTCCTGAGCCTGTAGCAGCGCTTTCGCTACCCCTTGACCTCGCGCCGCTTTGGTCACCCCGCCCAGCCAGCTATAAAACTGCGTCTGACTGGTGGCATAGCCTATTTTCGCCCCCACAGGCTCACCGTTTTGATACGCGACCAATACCAATGCCATGCGTCCGGCTAATCGCGCGTGGCATTGCTCCAAGGATACTCCTGCATCCAACTCGGGCACGCTGTTAAGTACCGTTATCGCCTCCTCTAAGTACCCAGCACGAATTTCCATCTCACCTCCTCGTATTGACGTAAAAAAAGAGCCGCGATGCGACTCTTTATTCTGCTACTGATTAGGACGTTTGCTGCACCGCCCCCGACGGACTCACTTGTGTGATACGTCGGATAATCAGGTTGAGCAACACCCCATACATAGGAATAAACAGCCCCAAACTAATAATCAGCTTAAAGGCGTAGTCGACCAGGGCAATTTCAACCCAGTGCTCCGCCATAAAGGTATCTTGGCTTTGATAGAACGCAATCGCAAAAAAGGCGAGCGTGTCTGAGGCATTACCAAACAAGGTAGAACAACTCGGCGCCACCCACCATTGGCGCTGCTGGCGTAAGCGATTGAACACATGAATATCTAAAATCTGACCCAGCAGATAGGCCATAAAGCTGGCAATCGCAATCCGAGCCACCGTGAGATTAAACGTGCTCAGTTCCGCGAATCCTTGGTAACTGCCCTGATAAAACAAGACGGATAACACATAGGAAATCAGCAAAGCTGGCATCATCACGAATAAAATGATGCGACGCGCTAATCCAGGGCCATAAATTCTGACAGTCAGATCGGTAGCCAAGAAAATAAACGGAAAGGTAAACGCTCCCCAGGTGGTGTGGAAACCCCAAACGGTAAAAGGGATCTGCACCAAGTAATTACTGGAGGCAATAATGATAAGATGGAATATCACGAGGTAACTCAGCGCTTTACGCTGCTGAGCGAGAGAAAAGTGGCTCATAGTGCACCTTTTTGTTATTGGGGGCGAGGGAACCCAAAATACTTAGCTACCTATCAACAGGCAGCGCGAGGTGGCGAATTATACAGCAATCAATCGGCGGTGCCAGTGTAATTTAAAGAGGCGGATGACGTATCCACCAGCGCCGCAAGAAGGCTATCACTTCATCACCATCACTCTCCAATGGCTCCAACCATACGCTCTGGGTGTAATGGGCCGCTTTGAGCATCAGACGCGTGCCTTCAAAGTCAATTAGCCAGGTCATCATGTCGGCGTCTTGCTGGCTTTCCAGTACTTGAGCTTGTAACACGTCAAGCAATGGCTGACAGATAACCTCGGCATTATCCGCATCAAGCTGTGGCTGAGAAAATGCCAAGGCACAGTCTGATTCAATCAAAGGCCAATTACTCGGTACCATAACCGTACTCACTGATGCCAAGGTGATCGTCAATTAAATCTAAAAACGCATCGCCGAATTTTTCCAGTTTGCGCTGGCCGACGCCACTGACCGCCAACAGCTCAGCGTGTGAGGAAGGCAGCATCTCGGCCATTTCCATCAAGCTGGCATCGTTAAACACCACATACGGTGGAATATCTTCCTCATCGGCAATCGCTTTACGTAACTTACGCAACTTGGCAAATAGCTTTTTGTCGTAATGGCGCTGACTCAGCTTATTGGCTTTGGTGCGTGGGCTGAGGCCGATACGTGGTACCGCCAATTCAAGCGCCATTTCGCTACGCAATAGTGGCCGCGCTTGTTCAGTCAACTGCAACACCGAGCTGCGGGCAATGTTTTGCACCAGATAACCGCGGTGGATCAATTGGCGAATAATGCTCACCCAGTATTCATGACTCCACTCTCGCCCGATGCCATAGGTCGATAGCTTGTCGTGACCATGATCTTTAATGCGCTGATTTTGCATTCCGCGCAGCACTTCAACCACATACCCGACCCCGAAGCTTTGGTTGACACGGTAGACGCATGACAGCGCTTTTTGCGCTTGCTCAGTGCCATCGAAGTGAGTAGGTGGGTCGAGACAAATATCACAGTTGCCACACGGGGTTTGGCGGTTTTCGCCAAAGTAGTTCAGGAGCACTAAACGGCGACAGGTTTGCGCTTCGGCAAACGCGCCCATCGCAGTCAGTTTATGGCTTTCGACCTGCTTTTGTGGCCCCTCGGGCTTTTCTTCCAAACAGCGATGAAGCCACCCCATATCTGAGGGGTCATACAGCAACACCGCTTCAGCCGGTAGTCCGTCTCGTCCGGCACGGCCGGTTTCTTGATAGTAAGACTCAATATTGCGCGGTACATCGTAATGCACCACAAAGCGAACATTGGGCTTATTAATCCCCATGCCAAATGCCACGGTCGCCACCACAATATTGACATCATCACGTTGGAACGCCTCTTGCACCGACCCGCGCGCCTCTGTGGTCATGCCGGCATGGTAAGCAGCGGCGAGCATATTGTTGTCGCACAGTTTTTGCGCGACCTGCTCTACTCGCTTGCGACTATTGCAATACACAATGCCCGACTGACCGCGTAGGCCAGTTAAAAAATGTATCAATTGCGCTAAGGGTTTATGCTTTTCTAATAGCGTGTAACGAATATTCGGGCGATCAAAGCTGCCCAGATGCACCAGCGGATCGTTCAGGGTAAGGCGAGATAGAATGTCCTCGCGCGTGGTGGCATCCGCGGTCGCCGTCAGCGCCATCACCGGCACATCGGGGAAATGCTGTTTCAGCTGACCCAAAGAGGCATATTCGCGGCGAAAGTCATGTCCCCACTGGGAAATACAGTGCGCTTCATCCACCGCCACTAATCCAAGTTGCCAATCACTTAAGCGATGAAGAAAATCACGGCCCAGGGCACGCTCAGGCGACACGTACAGCAGTTTCACCTCGCCATGGTTTAAGGCGCGCAAAGTCTCCGCTTGCGCCTCGGGGGTCATCGCCGAGTTTAAGCAAGCCGCCGTGACGCCATTGGCATTGAGCTGATCGACCTGATCTTTCATCAACGAGATCAAAGGCGAAATCACCACGGTCAAACCAGTACGTACCAACGCAGGGATCTGATAGCACAGTGATTTCCCGCCTCCGGTTGGCATAATCACCAAGGCATCACGGCCAGCAATCGCTGCGTCAATCACCGCTTGCTGACCCTCGCGAAATTGATGATAACCAAACACCGCTTTGAGTACCTGGTGGGCAGGACTCGTGGCAGGGTCAATGGTAGCGGCGTCGGTCGCCGTTGGTGTATCGACATGAGCGGGGGTGGCGGACATAATCAAGCTCGTTACTCAAACTGGCGCTCATTCTACCGACACCCTCTGACTGATGAAACCCTGAGCACTAAGAAAGGTGCTTGCGCCGGTGCTTACAACTTGTTACATCTAGTCAACATGCATGAATACGCGTTCATTCCTTATCGATACCCATAACGAGAAAGCACCGTGATTCCAGATCCGAAACGCGCCCGCCAAGGCGTGCTATTAGCCCTTGCAGCTTACATTATGTGGGGAATTGCCCCTATATACTTTAAAACGGTCAACCATATTCCGGCGCCAGAAATCTTGTCGCATCGGATTATTTGGTCGTTTGTCTTTTTGGCATTGCTGCTGTTTTTTACCCGTCGTTTTTATCAGCTTAAACCGATTATCCGCGAGCCGAAAAAGCTGTTGATGTTGATGCTCACCTCTTGCTTTATTGGCTGTAATTGGCTGATTTTTATCTGGGCGATTGTCAATAATCGCATGCTAGATGCCAGCCTTGGCTACTACATTAATCCACTGGTGAATGTGGCGCTGGGGATGATCTTTCTTGGTGAGCGTTTCCGTCGTCTACAATGGCTTGCCGCCGCGCTAGCGTTGGTGGGGGTATTGGTACAATTGATTACCTTTGGCTCACTGCCTTGGATAGCCCTGGTGCTGGCCACCAGCTTTGCGATTTACGGCTTACTGCGCAAAAAAATCAACTTACCGGCAGTGCCGGGTCTGTTTGTGGAAACCTGCACACTCTTGCCCGTTGCGCTGATTTATCTATGGCAGTTTGCCGATACACCTAGCGCTAACCTGCTCGATAATCCCATCAGTCTAAATATGCTACTGGCCGCTGCCGGCTTGATCACCACGATACCTTTACTGTGCTTTACCGGCGCCGCCACCCGCTTACCTTTAACGGTATTAGGCTTTTTCCAATACATCGGCCCAAGCTTAATGTTTTTACTCGCCGTCGGCTTGTATGACGAACCTTTCACCCTCGACAAGGCCACGACGTTCGGCTTTATTTGGGCCGCCTTGGCGATATTTAGCGTTGATGCCTATCAGAACAAACGACATCAAGTCACCAACATTAAACGTGCCGCGTTATCAACAGGAAAACCAGAATGAACGAGCTGACTATTCTCGCCACGCTGGCGGGGGTACATATGATTGCGCTACTCAGCCCCGGGCCCGACTTTGCCTTGGTGCTCCAAAATGCGACCCGTTATGGCCGTGCCACTGGCTTGGCGATTGCACTGGGGTTATCGCTCAGTATTTTGGCGCACACAATACTGAGCATTACCGGCATCAGCCTGTTGGTGCATCAGCACCCGCAACTGTTTATGTGGGTGCAAGTGGCAGGAGGCAGTGTGCTGATGTATTTAGGCCTTAGCGCGATTAAAGGCTTGCTCGCCGCCACCACAGCGCCGGCGCAAACCACCAATGATGCGCCTGCGGTACGCGGCCAAAAACAGGCCTTTTGGAAAGGGGTACTGACCAACCTTTTCAACCCAAAAGCCTTGGTGTTTTTTATTTCGTTGATGAGTACCTTGGTGCCGGCCAGCATGTCTGCCAGTGGCAAAGCCATGGCCGTGGCGGTGGTGTTCCTACTCTCATTAGGCTGGTTTTCGTCACTCGCCTGGCTGCTATCAGGGAGTCGCGTACAGCAAGTGCTCACCAAGGTCGCCCCAGTTATCGATGGCCTGTGTGCGCTGTTGTTTTTGCTGTTAGGTGGCGCGGTCGTTTGGCAAGCCGGCGTGTTCGGCTAACGCCGCGGCTGAAAAAATGCAGGCAATCGAGTCAATACCAATACGCCCAGCCAAGGCTGGGCGTATGTTACGTTTTTTAGCGTTAAGCAGCCGAGATTAAAGCGCTTCCAGTTTGGCGTACTGAGTCACCAACCACTTAATCCCTTCCCCATTAAAGGCGACTTGCACGCGGCTTTGTCCGCCACTGCCTTCAAAGTTGATGATGGTGCCTTCACCAAACTTAGGGTGCTGAACCCGCTGACCCAAACTAAACCCGGTTTGGTTAAAGTTCTCCTGAGTCTGCGTTTTGGAAAAACGACCACCGCTTGCAGCAGGGCGTGAGACATTGGCACGCATCCGCACTTCTTCCAAGCAGGCCTCGGGCAGCTCACGTATAAAGCGCGAGATCTTATGGAACATGTCTTTGCCGTACACACGCCGCATTTCTGCGTAGGTCAGATAGAGTTTTTCCATCGCTCGCGTCATGCCGACATAGCAAAGGCGACGCTCTTCTTCTAGGCGACCCGCTTCTTCGGCTGACATCTGGCTGGGGAACATGCCCTCTTCCACCCCAACCATAAAGACTAAGGGGAACTCGAGACCTTTGGCACTGTGCAAGGTCATCAATTGGACCGCATCATCAAACTCGTCCGCTTGGCCGTCACCGGCCTCAAGGGCAGCGTGGGCCAAGAATGCCGACAGCGGTGTCATCCCTTCCGCTTCCGCCTCTTCGGGTGGCGTAAATTGGCGCGTGGCCGTCACCAACTCTTCCAAGTTATCAACGCGTGCTTGCGCCTTTTCGCCTTTTTCTTGCTCGTACATGGCGCGCAAGCCGGAGTGACGGATCACGGCATCGGTTTGTTGATACAGTGCCATGTCACGGGTGTCATCTTCTAGCGCATTGACCAGCTCGATAAACCGGCCCAATGCATTGGCCGCACGCCCTGCCAGCGCTTTTTCGGCCAAGATTTGCTCGGCAGTGTGCCATAAGGTTTGGCCACGATCGCGCGCCGCACCACGAAGCGTCTCAAGAGTGCGATCACCAATTCCCCGAGTGGGCGTGTTCACTACCCGCTCAAACGCCGCATCGTCATTGCGATTCGCCATCAAACGTAAATACGCCAATGCATCTTTGATTTCCTGACGCTCAAAAAAGCGCATACCACCGTAGATACGATAAGGCAAACCGGCTTGAATTAAGGCTTCTTCCAGCACCCGGGATTGGGCGTTGTTGCGGTATAAAATGGCGCTGTCACTCAGTACGCCCCCTTCGTCTTGCCAGGTTTTAATTTTCCCGACCACAAAGCGCGCTTCATCTAGCTCATTAAACCCGGCATACACCGAAATAGGCTCGCCCTCTTTGCCCTCGGTCCACAGGCTTTTGCCCATCCGGTCGGCGTTGTTTTCAATCAGGGTGTTCGCCGCTTGCAAAATCGTACTGGTCGAGCGGTAGTTTTGCTCCAAACGGATAGTCTGCGGGGTGGTGAAATCGTCCAGAAAACGCTGAATATTTTCGACTTTCGCGCCACGCCAGCCGTAAATGGATTGGTCGTCATCGCCGACAATCATCACTCTAGCCTGTTGACCGGCCATCATGCGTAGCCACGCATATTGGATGTTGTTGGTATCTTGAAACTCATCCACCAAAATGTGCTGGAAACGTGCTTGGTAATGATCACGGATCACCGCTTTATCGCGCAATAACTCTAAGGTTCGCAGCAAGATCTCGGCAAAATCGACCAAACCGGCGCGATCACAGGCTTCTTGATACGCCTGATAAATCCGTAGCCAAGTGCTTTCAACCGGATCATGGCGGGTATCAATGTGCTTGGGACGCAAGCCTTCATCTTTTTTGCCATTGATGTACCAACTCGCTTGCTTGGCGGGCCAGTGTTTTTCATCCAAGTTTTGCGCTTTAATTAACCGGCGTAGCAAGCGCTGCTGATCGTCTGAGTCAAGAATTTGGAAGTCTTGTGGCAGGTTGGCATCCAAATAGTGGGCACGGAGAATACGATGGCAAATGCCGTGGAAGGTGCCACACCACATGCCCGAGGCGGTGCCTTGCATCAATTGCTCAATACGGCCACGCATTTCGGCTGCTGCTTTGTTGGTGAAGGTCACCGCCATCACTGAGAACGGCGACGCCTCTTCCACCCGCATTAGCCAAGCCATACGATGAACCAGCACCCGTGTTTTACCACTACCGGCCCCGGCAAGCACTAAATGGTTGCCAAGCGGCGCGGCTACGGCGTCACGCTGTTTGTCGTTGAGTCCGTCAAGAAGAGTTGATACGTCCATCGCCACCTGCCATTTTACTGGGTATTTATACACTGGTTGGCGATTATACCAGCTCAGCGCTAAATTGCGCGCCCGATAACGATCGGCGCTTCAACCGAGTGAATGGTGGAAATATCAGTACTATGAGTAATATCGGAGCTATGAGTAATACCGGTAGTATGCGTAATATCGCATAGCAGTATCGCGGCCTAACGGTGCCACTGCTGAATTAAGCTATCGAGCTCAGATAAATCATCGATCGCCACATCCGGCAAGGTGCGCCCTTTGTGCATCATGGGTGATTGCCGCTCTGGGCGAATCCAGCATGCTTGCATGCCCGCTTGACGCGCGCCGGCAACATCCGAGCTTAAATGATCGCCGATATGTAGAATGCGCGCTGGGGCGAGGCCCAAGGCCTGCGCGGCTTGAGCAAACATCTCAGGGCTTGGCTTGGCCGCGCCGTGTTCACCGGCACGGAAAATATGCTGGAAAAACGGCGTCATTCCAATCGCATCGGTGTCGACGTTGCCATTGGTGATCGCCACCAATGGCAGCGTCTCGGACCAGGCTTTTAAGTAAGCCAAACTTTGTGCCGGGGGAGTAAAATCACTGCGATAACCGCAGAAGAAGGTCGTAGCCGCTTGGGCTTGGACGCGCGCTTGCTCGGCCGTGAAGCCAACATGCTCACCGGCAAGCGTCAGCTGGGCAACCCGCATCGCGGTCACATCAAAGCGTTGTGCTGGGTTCTGGTCACGCGCTTGGCGACGAAACCCCACCATCGTCGCGTTATCAAGCGCGGCAATTGGCGGACAATGCTCGCGCAAATAGTCAGTTAACGCCGCCTCGGCGCGTGCGATCACCGGCCAGTTATCGTACAAGGTGTCATCCAAGTCAAAACTCACCGCATCAAACGCCTGTAAGCGACGATAAAATTTCATATCACGACTCCGAGTTCGGTTTTTTATCTGGACCTGATTTGCGCGCTCTGGGATGCGCGGCATCGTACACTTTCGCCAAGTGTTGAAAATCTAAGTGGGTATAAATTTGTGTGGTGCTCAAATCGGCATGGCCGAGCAGCTCTTGCACTGCACGCAGATCCCCCGAAGATTCCAACATATGGGTGGCAAAACTGTGGCGCAATTTATGGGGATTAATATGACTATTGACCGACTGCTTTTGTCCCCACTCTGCCATGCGTTTTTGCACGCTCCGATGCGAGATACGCTGGCCGAGCTTAGAAATAAACAGCGCGTCTTCTGGGCCTTTGAGGAGCTGATTACGGACTTTGAGCCAGTTCATCACCCAGGTTTTTGCCATGCCGGAAAAAGGCACAATGCGCTCTTTTTCTCCTTTACCGATGACACGTAAATCCCCTTTGCGTACTGAGACATCACGGACGTTAAGATCCACCAGCTCGGCCAAACGTAGCCCCGCGCCATACATCAGTTCCATCATCGCCCGATCACGCACCGACAAAGGATCGTCTTCGTCCACTTCAAGCAGCTGATGCATTTCATCCACATCCAAATTTTTCGGGAGATGACGGCCTTGTTTCGGCGCCGAGACCCCTTTGGCAGGATTGGCGGCAAGCTGTTCGTCTTGCACCAGATAGTCAAAAAAGCTACGCAGCGCGGACAAACGTAAAGCAATACTGCCCGGTTTCAGCCCATCACGTTTGGCTTGGCTCGAAATTTGTCGCACCCAGTCAGCATCAACATCGGTCCAGTGAGCGATGCCGCGCGCGGTCAGAAAGTCGACAATTTTATCTAACTGGCGCTGATAATTACGCTGGGTATGCGCACTGAGACCACGCTCGCTCAGCTGATATTGATAAAAACGGTCCAAAAGCACCGTCAGTGAGCGCGGTGCGCTGGCAGGTTCGCGAGGTGTCTCGTCGGTCACTGGCTCTCACCTTTTTGCGCCCACTGGCTGCATAAAATGGCTAAATGCGAAGCCAGCTGCTCAAGAAACAGCGTATCCATATCCGGCTGGAAGTGCCCGCCATCTGCACTGGCAAAGCTCAGTAGTCCCCACTCTTTGCCCTCACCTTTAATTGGCACCAAGGCAAATGACCCCAGTTCCGGTGGCTGTGCCATCACCACTTCGGCATCGACTCGGCGCAAACGGCCCAAATAGCAACGGCGTCCGGCAAAGTGATGGTTTTTCAGTTGATCCACCGCTTGACGAGGAATGGCCGTCATCCCCGCAATATCGTGATAAACACAGACACTGACGTTGAGCTGTAATTGCGCACTGAGCGTCTGTAATATTTTTTGCACGTCGTGCGGCTGATTCGTGCGAAGTAGTGCTTGATGCGTCTCAGCAAACGCACGAAATAAGCGATCGTTTTTGGCACCGAGACTCATCAGCTGGGTAATGTCTTCTTCTAACTCTGCGACGCGCTCACGCAAGCGCTTGAGCTGAATTTCGACCAAGGAGACTGCCCCTTGTTCAGCGTGCGGGATGGTTAACCGCGCCAGCAAATCACGCTGACGCAAAAAAAAGTCAGGATTATCAGTTAAATAATCGGCTACCGCATCCTCGCTCAACGGCATGGTTTCCAATGTGGTAGCGTCTATCCCGTGATTCATAATTGCAATTGTCCATCATATACATGTGTTGCAGGCCCGGTCATCGATAAAGGCTGGCCTGGACCACGCCAGAGAATCCGTAAATCCCCACCCGGTAGCGTGACGGTGACTTGCTCATCCAACAACCCTTGATCGATCCCTACCGCTACCGCGGCACAAGCGCCACTGCCGCAAGCCTGAGTCTCTCCGGCGCCGCGCTCATACACCCGAAGCTTAATCGCATTACGAGAAAGTATCTGCATAAAGCCGGCATTCACACGCTCGGGAAAGCGCTCATGATTTTCAAGTAGCGGCCCCAGCGTCTCGACATCCGCCGTATCAATATCATCGACCACTGTGACGACATGTGGGTTTCCCATACTCACGGCCCCGACAAATAAAGTCTGTTCCGCTACGCGCATCAAATAGGTCTTTTCTTGTGAATTAGCCCGAAACGGGATCTTGCCCGGCGTGAAAATAGGCTCGCCCATATTCACCCGCACCTGGTTGTCGTTCTCAATATGTAGCCGCATTTTTCCCGCTTGGGTGCTGACATTAACTTGATATTTATTAGTGAGCCCTTTCATGCGCACAAAACGGGCAAAACAACGCGCGCCATTGCCACATTGGGCAACTTCAGACGCATCAGGATTAAAAATCCGATAGTGAAAGTCGGTTTCCGGATCATAAGGCGGCTCCACCACCAGTAGTTGATCAAAGCCGATACCCCGATGACGATCGGCTAAACGCCGGATAAGATCCGGGGAGAAAAACGCATTTTGTGTAACACAGTCAACCACCATAAAGTCGTTGCCCAGTCCGTGCATTTTTGCAAACTGTATCTGCATGCCAATCCTTATTCTGGTAGGCGCTTTTCAAGCTGCCACAGTGACGCCAAGCTTTCACGCTCACGCACTAAGTATGCGTGTTCACCATCGACAACGATTTCGGCAGGACGACAGCGCGAATTATAGTTAGAGGCCATCACAAAGCCATACGCACCCGCTGAACGCACCGCCAACAAATCATCTGGGGCTAATACTAGCGAGCGATTCTTACCTAAATAATCTCCGGTTTCGCACACCGGACCCACTAAATCGTAGGTTTTGGGCTCTCCTTGACGCGGCACCACCGGAATAATTTCTTGGTAAGCTTGATACAAGGAAGGACGAATTAAGTCGTTCATACCGGCATCAATAATGGCAAAATTCTTATGTTCGCTGTGTTTAAGAAATTCCACCTTGGTGAGCAAGACGCCGGCATTAGCAGCAATGGCACGGCCTGGCTCAAAAATCAGCTCAAGATGGCGATGCTTATCCAAACGCGCCAGCAGCGCTTTGGCATATTCCGAAGGCTGCGGTGGTTTTTCATCACTGTAGGTGACCCCGAGGCCGCCACCAACATCAAGGTGGCGAATCTGAATGCCTTCTTGCGCCAAAGTATCAATTAAGGCCAACAGACGGTCTGTGGACTCAATAAAGGGGGTCAGATCCGTTAGCTGCGAACCGATATGGCAATCAATACCTTCCACCTTCAGGTGGGGCAAACTGGCAGCATAGCGAAAACTATTTAGCGCTTCCCCGAAAGCAATGCCAAATTTATTTTCTTTGAGGCCCGTGGAAATATAAGGGTGCGTATTGGCATCAACATCCGGATTAATGCGCAGAGAGATTGGCGCCTCGACACCCAGCTCGCCCGCCACTTGGTTTAGGCGGTCAAGCTCAGAGTGTGATTCGACATTGAAACATTTTATCCCCACTTCCAGCGCTCGCCGCATTTCAACCGCCGTTTTACCCACTCCTGAAAATACGACCTTCGCCGGATCGCCGCCTGCAACCAAGACGCGTTCCAATTCACCTTGCGACACAATATCAAAACCCGATCCTTGCCGTGCCAGAATATCTAATACGCCAATATTTGAGTTCGCTTTCACGGCATAGCATACAAGATGTGGATGATCGCCCACAGCACAATCAAAAGCATGCCAATGGCGCTCCAAGGTCGCGCGCGAGTACACATACAATGGCGTGCCGTAATCGTTGGCAAGCTGAGCCAATGGCAATGATTCGGCCCATAGCTGGCCGTCGTCCTGATAATTAAAGTAATCCAAGGTGTTCGTCCCTGTTGTCGTGGGTTATTGATTTTGCGTCGGTTGTTCGTCCGGATAATACAGGGGCCCTTGTTGGCCACAGCCGGTCAGTGTCATGATGCCTGTGAGTATCAATAAAATGACGAGTTTTCGCATAGTGAATGCCAGTGATTATCGAGTCAATGCCCTCTATAATCGCATCACAACCATGAAAAGCAATAGGATATAACGGGATGAATACAACGGAATATCATCAGCTAGTCGATTTGCAAATGCAGGCCATCGAAGAAGGTATCGATGACTCAGGCGCCGACATCGATTATGAGAGTGTCGGCAATGTGATGACACTCGAATTTGACGATGGCAGCCAGATCATCATTAACCGTCAAGAGCCGATGCAAGAAATTTGGGTCGCGTCAAAAGGTGGCGGTTTTCATTTCGCGTTAAAAGAGGGCGAGTGGACGTGCAGCAAGACCGGCTTAATCTTAATGGATTTAGTCCAACAAGAGTGCAGCAGGCATGCTGGAGAGCCGGTATCTTGGTGATCTGAAGCAGGCGCTAACAATGCCCAGAGCGCGCGCTGAAAAGCCGCTCTCTGGGTTATTTAAATGACGCCACTTGTCCACTAAAGCCATCGTGAGGTGGTTGGCGAGGCGGCTGCCATTGTGTATCGCACTTAAAAGGTAACGCCTGTGGCTCACCGCGATCATCGGTGACAATCTGATAAAACTGCGGCAAGTTAAAGTTAATAAAATTAGCACTGTAGCTATAACGGTCGTGAGAGGAGGTATAAAAACGGTTCACGCCCTGTACCATCTCTGTTTTATCACCACTGCACTGGCGGTACACTTCAACGCGATTGCTCTCATCAAGAATATAAAGATTGTAGCCATTGGCGCAGTCTTCAAAGAAAAACTGCACCAAGCCTTCACTGGCGTAGGCATCGACGACCGCGGGTGGGTGCACATCTTGCGGATTATCCACCACCATCACCGGCGTGCCATTCACTTTATTCGTGGAAATGCAGCGATAAAAATCGACCGAATTTTCTAAACGTTGCACGGACACGCCACGACGTTCAAAGAACAAGCCGTGCGTTTGCGATCCGATACGCAACGCTTTGAATCTACGACGTTTTTCTTTTTCAACCGGTTTTAGCCTAAGTTCAATGCATTCCGCCACCAGTTGGTAGACCAAGTTGCGGATCAGGCCGCGCATTTTACTCGAATAGCAAAACACATCGACCGATTCAGGTGGCACCGCATCTTGGTGCATTTTTCCTAACATGGTTTTCAGCGCTTCAAGAATCGCATCATCACCGCGATAGTTGAGTGTCCGGACCTCATTCCACGAGTTGCGATAGACCAAATCAACACTGCCCACCAGGCAGGTTTGCTCGGGGCCATAGCTAAAGATATCGCTATTTTTAAAATCAAACCGCATCGATGGTTTTTTATACGCCGACGTCGGGTCTTGCTCTAAGTTAATAAACAAGGCGAGCTGACGAATTTCACAGGGGCTTGATAACGCGTCCAAGGTTGGGCGTGGCGGCCGCAGAGAGAAGGTGTTGCGAATGTCACTGACCAATTGATACAGGGTATCAATATCAACGTCTGCATCACGTACTACGGTGTGCAAATGCGTCGACTCGGTCAGTAAACCATTAAAAAACGCCCAAGCGATCAGCTTAGACAGATAGCTGTTATGCTCCAGTGGCGCACGACCGATGATGTCAACCGGATCCAGGGAATGTTTATATAAATACCATCCCGGTCGATTCGTTCGCCCTTCGGGCACTTGAATCAAGGTCAGGTTTGGCTCGTGCAGATCCGGTGAAATCTGCGGATTCAGCAAGGTCACTTTACCCGGTAGCTCTTCAAACGCGGCATAAAGCTTACGCGCTAACGTACTGATATCTTGCGGGCTGATCGCCGAGGTGATGTCATTGCGGCGCGCAAAGCGAATCAAATTACGATAGCTTTGCATTAACGCATCAAGCAGCTCGTTGTGTGCGTACTGCACTTCCTCAACCTTCCAGTGACGGCGGTTATCCAGATACGTCAACGCCTGCTCGTCCCAGCCCCACTCATGAGCCAATAGACGCAGCACGTCACGCCGCCATGCCACTGAGCCGGTCGACGGTGACTGGGTTAATTTTTCATGGGTTTTGAGATAAAAACAGCGACGGACAAGGTCTAAGCGGCGGGCGTCACCAATTGACTCGAGGTAGCGCGTCACTTTTTCCAACATCAGGTAATACGCATCGGACTGGTATACATCAACCCAGCCGGCATAAAAGCGGCGCTTACCATCAACACTTAGTAGTTGGGTGCCAGGGTACTGCCACGAGTACGCTTCAAGTAATATCGCTTTGAGTACCGATTTATACGGTGAATCGATACTTTTATAAAGCTGCCACAAGCTCGAGCCGAAGTATTCTTCCGCCGGGATGGTCGGCAGGCCGCCAAAATCGACCCAATCACGTCGGTCAAGACCATGGTCTGCCACCAAGGTATCGACATAGTCGTCGTAACAGTCTTCCATTTCTGGCGGGACCATGTACCAAAGCAGCTTTTGCCCCGCAACACGCATTGACGAACGATAAAATTCATCAAGCAACAAAAAGTGCTGACTGGTACCACAGTTATCACTGGTCATGGTTTGGCTGAGGTGATGGCGGAACCGCCCTTCACACACTAAAAAGAAGTTGGCTTCAACCCCTTGGTTTAGCGCCCATTCGGAAATCGCCATGCACTTGGCATCGAGTTTATCACGCTGGGCGGTGGTGACGGCAGCATCAATGCATACCCAGATATCCAGATCACTGGTGAGGCTTTGTCCCATCGAGCCGGTACTGCCCATGGTATACATGCCTTTAATCGGATGACGACGACGTTCATCAACGCATGCAGTTAAAGAGGAGAAGCGCGTCTTTGAGTGGATCAGGCAGTCAGAGACAAACTCACGTTGTGTCTCGTCAAGCTGATAATCAGCGATACCAAAAGGCACACTGTCGCCACAAAACCCGGGCAATGCGGGGTGGTTGAGATGTAAAAGCACTGGCAGCACATCAAAAATGGCTTGAGCTTGACGACTCATTGCTGACCGCGCGCGATCCATTCTCACGCGGTTAAACGCCTCTATGCGCTCAGTTTGCTGTTGTACGTATGTTTGCAAGGCAATCATCCAGATTCGTTGACATCCTGGTCAACAGGTCGACGTTACTGTCTTCACCGTATCCGCCCAATTGCAGATAACAAAACGTGATCAATGTAACACTCTCGACAACTCGGGTAAAGTCAATAACCCCGATGCCTGTGTGGTGAGATTCGTGACGCACTATAGGCGCTTTTTG
The DNA here is from genome assembly GCF_001996245.1 of Salinivibrio sp. MA607. Lineage (NCBI taxonomy): Bacteria > Pseudomonadati > Pseudomonadota > Gammaproteobacteria > Vibrionales > Vibrionaceae > Salinivibrio > Salinivibrio sp. MA607. The sequence continues at coordinate 65,273 of NZ_MUFJ01000011.1, forward strand.
AGACCAATATCAACTTTTACGCTCTACTACCTTAGTTGTAACTTTCACTTTTTGCCGCCCAACGATCTCACTATTTGCGTAAATAATACGCTATCGATCACATTTTTTCACCTATATGACGATAAGCCCATCATAAATCTCGAAAGCGATTGACGACTATTACGAGCCACCCAATGGCAATGATACGATGGTGGTTATGAATCAAGAAGGAAGCAACACCATGTACTCAACACCCGTGCGCATTGCCACACGCAAAAGTCCTTTGGCGCTCTGGCAAGCGGAATTTGTTAAAGAAGCACTCGAAGCTTCCCATCCTGGCTTGACCGTCGAGCTCGTGCCTATGGTCACTAAAGGTGACGTGATTCTGGACACGCCCCTCGCTAAAATCGGTGGTAAAGGCTTGTTTATTAAAGAGCTTGAACAAGCAATGCTTGACGGCCGCGCGGATATTGCCGTGCACTCGATGAAAGATGTCCCGGTTGAGTTTCCAGAAGGGCTGGGATTGGTCACCATCTGTGAGCGCGGTGACCCACGCGATGCTTTCGTCTCTAACCATTACAACAGCATTGATGATTTACCCGAAGGGGCTGTCGTCGGCACGTCTAGCCTGCGCCGCGAATCACAACTACGTGAACGTCGCCCGGATCTGATCATTAATACCTTACGCGGCAATGTCGGCACCCGCCTAGGGAAATTGGATGATGGTCAGTATGATGCGATCGTTCTCGCCGCCGCTGGGTTAAAACGGTTAGGTTTACATGAACGCATACGTAATGAAATTCCACCAGAAGTCATCTTGCCGGCGGTTGGGCAAGGTGCCGTGGGTATCGAGTGTCGATTGGATGATGAACGTATTCGGACCTTATTGGCCCCCCTTTCTGATGCCAGCACCACACAACGTGTACTTTGTGAACGCGCGATGAATAATCGTCTTGAAGGCGGGTGCCAAGTGCCTATTGGCAGCTATTCGGAAATTCAAGGCGACAAAATTTGGTTGCGCGCATTAGTGGGCGAACCGGATGGCTCGACCATCTTACGTGCCGAAATCACCGGCCCATTAGAGAAAGGGGAAGCACTAGGGACAGATTTAGCCGAGCAGCTCCTCGCTCAAGGTGCGCGCCAAATTCTGGATAAACTTTATCAAGACGACGCATGACCACGGTTATTGTTCGCCCCGAGCCAGACTGCAGTGAGTTAGTCGATCAGCTTACCCGACAAGGGCTGGCGGCGATCGCCTGTCCGCTACTTAGTTTTGCGCCGGGGCGAGACTTACCAACCTTCGCCACCTTGCTCGGTTCACTGCCTGCTGACAGCATCTTAGTCGCAGTGAGCCCACGCGCCGTGGCCTTTGCGCATCAGGCATTGCAACGCCAGGAGATGACCTGGCCCAGTGATTGTCATTATGTTGCCGTTGGGCAACGCACTGCTCGTGAGTGGCAAGCCGTCTGCGGCCAGCCTGTCCAATACCCGGTCCGCGAAGACAGTGAGGGCATGCTAGCACTGGCTCCATTTATGGCGGTAAAGGGGGCGCAGGTGGTGATTCTTCGCGGTGACAGTGGCCGCGATATGATGGCAAAAACACTCAGCGATCAAGGCGCGCAAGTTCACTATTGCGAGACCTATCGGCGACAATGGGCCATTGAGCCTTTAGTATCGCAAGTAGTAAGCTGGCCTAAAGACACTATCGACACCGTGGTGATCACCAGTGGCCAACAATTAGCCTACTTTGATCAACTTATCACATTAAGCGGACAGCACTGGCTGCGCCAATGCCGTATACTGGTGCCCAGTAAAAGGATTCAAGATCAAGCCACAGGGCTCGATTTTGACACGATTACGACCGTTGACAGCGTGGCCAATTCAGCCCTAGTTCACACGCTGCTCAGGTTAAGTAAAACGGGACTTTCGGATGACTGACAACAAAAACACCGACACCAAATCAAACAAGGCTACGACGCCCTCGTCACCCAAGACACACGCCACGGATGCCTCCTCATCAGGGAAAGCAGCAAAAAAAAGCGCATCATCAGGAGGACGTGGCGGTATTGTTCTTGGCGCGATTGCCATCGCGATAGCACTCGGCTCGAGTGGATGGGTGTTCTATCATGGGCACCAGCAAGCGACTGTTTTACAAAACACAGTATCAGCGCAACAATCTCAAATTGCTAACCTTGAACAATCCCTTAGCCAGCAAAAAAAAGCTGCTGAAAAAGCGAGAGAGCAACTTGAGGACGCCACTACAACACGACTTAATCAACAAGATAGCAGCCTGAAGAGTCTACAAAAGGCAATGGCCGATGTGAAAGGCCGCCGACCTAACGATTGGTTACTTGCGGAAGCGGATTATTTAATTCGTATGGCAGGGCGCAAAGTGTGGCTTGAGCACGATGCGCAAAGCGCCACAGCGCTGATGGAAGCGGCAGATCATCGTATTGCCCAGCTCAACGACCCGTCGTTGGTACCGATTCGCCAAGCGTTAGCTGACGATATAACGGCTTTAAAAGCGGTCAAGCGGGTGGATAAAGATGGCATAGTGTTGCGCTTAACGAGCATGCAACGACAAGTCGAGGACTTACCCCTTGCCAGCGCCGTGATCCCTGAGGCAGAGGAAACGCAAGCTCCGGTGGTGAGCGAGTCGGTCAACGATTGGCAAGCAAACCTGACCACCTCATTGAAAGGATTTGTTGATGATTTCATTACCTACCGCAAACGCGACGGTAATGTGGTGCCACTGCTCTCGCCGACACAAAGCTATTATTTGCAAGAGAACCTAAAAAACAAGCTCGATCAAGCCATGCGGGCTGTCTATCAAGGGAATGACACCCTCTATCATGAAGCACTTGGCATGGCCCAAGACTGGGCGCTGCGCTTTTATAATCAGGATGCTAGCGCCACCCGCCGTTTTGTTGAGCAACTCAACGCCCTGAACGAACAGCGTATTGGGGTCGACCTTCCGCAAAAGCTCAGCAGCCAAACGCTCGTCAGTGATGAGATTGATACCCGATTGCGCCGAGATATTGCACCGCTAACAGGAGGCCAATCATGATACGACTGCTGTTACTTGTCCTCGTTTTGGCGGCAGGCTTGGTGGTTGGCCCACAACTGGCTGGTCACCAAGGCTACGTGCTCATTTCAGCGGCCCAGCAAACCATTGAAATGAGCGTAACAACCCTCTTAGTGCTCATTGCCGCGCTCATTGCAGTGCTCTGGGCCCTAGAGTGGGTGCTAAGAAAACTCTTTTCGATGAGCAGTACTGCCAGTGGTTGGTTATCCGGCCGGAAACAGCGTAAAGCCCGCCAGCAGACCCAGACAGGCTTAATGAAATTACGCGAGGGCGAGTGGAAAAAGGCGGAAAAGCTCCTCGCTAAAGCGCGCTCACACAGTGATGCTCCCATGCACAACTTGCTCGCCGCCGCAGAAGCGGCACAACAACGCCAAGATTTACATGCGCGGGATCAGTACCTACAACACGCCGCCGATATCAATGCCAACAGTTTAGCGCTCGCCCTCACTCGCGCCCAGTTACACAGCCAAAGCGGGCAGTATGAGCAAGCATTGGCCTCACTGCGGGCAATAAAACGCCAACACCCACGCAACCCTGTGATGCTGTCCCTGTTGAAAGAGACCTATATCCAATTAGAAGATTGGTCAGCGTTGCTCAACCTTCTTCCAACGCTAAAAAAAGCACAGCTGCTCAATAGTGAACAACTTGACGTATTGTATGAGCGTGCCGAGCTTGGCGTTATGTCGCATGTTGCCAGTCAGAAAGGGGCAGAAGGGCTGCTTGCGCATTGGAACCAACTGCCGAAGGCCAAACGTAACCAACCCGCACTGCTCGCTGGATTAGTGCATCATTTGTCGGCGCGAAATGCCGATTCTGAAGCCTACATCTTATTGCGTGAAACCTTGAAAAAGCGGCCCGATGATCGCTTGATTGCACTGATCCCTACGCTCAACTTGCCCGACAGTTATCCGGCCGTGGTCATGCTAGAAGAGTTGCTAACCCGCGATAGCCATAATCCGGTTGTTCACAGCGCGCTGGGCCAGCTGCTGATGCAAGCAGGCAAATGGCAAGATGCGCGCAGCCACTTTGAGCAAGCACTCGAATACCGTACTGATGTCAGTGATTATGCCTACCTTGCCGATGTGTTAGATAAACTCAACCAAGGACAAGCGGCCAGCGATATCTCGCGCACCGCCTTAAAAATGGCACTGCCCGAGCGTCCGCCCGCAGCATAATACGCCTGATAGTAACAAAAACGCCCCATCATAAAATGGGGCGTTTTTGTCGATGCGATGCCATCACGCATCGCTTCTGTGGTTAACCTTACTGCTTCTGTGGTTAACCTTACTATCAAAGCTAACCCCAGTTTGCCGACTCGCTATCCTTTTTTACACAATACATTGAGCGCTGCCACTTGATTACGCGTGACCACCGTGCCGGTATTGGCATCAACACCCTGGGCGCCTTGTACCCAGTAAGGTAAACGCATCGGTAATTGATCGGTGGCTTGGGCGACCTGGGTTAAGTCCTGCTTGGACGCAAGTACCATTCCTTCTTGCTGACAACGCGGTTCCGCCTTCGCATAAGGTAGCCGCACCCAGCTCATCCCTTTTTCCGTATACTGTTTGTCACCTTGCTCAGGCTCAGGTAAACCAAAGTGGCTCAAATTGAAGGCGGCTTCGGATTGGGCTGCTTTTCCGCTTGTCTTTGGCAGAGTAGACGCTTTTGTCTCTGACATAGTAGACGCTTTTGTCTCCGCCAGTGGCGGCAAGCGTATGACTGCAGGCTGAGATAGGGGTTGACGGGTTTGGCGCAACACCGCTTGGCGTGTCGGACCAAACATGCGTACACGTTTAAGCACCACATTGGCGACATCGAGAGCCTGATAGGGACCAATTAAACAACGACCACGCCCTTCGCGAACTTGCACTTGAAAGGGTAAATCCGGCAAACCTTGGCGCAATGTTTGATAAAACTGACGTGATGGTACCCCGTTTGTGGCACCGCACTGGACCCAAAATGCTGAACTTTGCGGATCAGGAGACTGATCACCCCACAGCCCATTGCCAATATCGCATTTTTCACCAATGATCGGCCAACCTTGCTGATTGTCGATAATCGCACAAGGTGTTTGCGCTGCATTCACTGAGGATATCATTCCCCACGTTGCCATTAGCGTGACAACCAGACCTCGCCACCGCCCCATGATTTACTCCCTTCGTCACTTAATGTTCATCAGCTTAAGCAAAGTCATACAATGACTCAAGCTGACGATTCTCAAGCTGTTAGGTACGAACAAAAATGGCTGCGTACGCAGCCATTTTTCTCATCCTTTATAAATTTTGGGGTTAAACACATCCCTGAGCCAATCACCCAGCAAGTTGATAACCAACACCAGCAGCACTAAGGCAATACCAGGAAAGACCGTTATCCACCACGAACCAGAGAAAATGTAATTAAAGCCAATACTAATTAATGAGCCCAAAGACGGCTGATCGACAGGCATACCCAAGCCTAAAAACGATAATGCCGCTTCTGACATAATCGCGTTAGCCACTTGAACCGTTGAAATCACCAAGATCGGAGACAGACAGTTGGGAAGAATGTGCCGGAACATAATACGCGGTGATCGAAACCCCATTACACGCGCCGCTTCAACATATTCTTTTTTCTTCTCCGCCAGTACAGAGGCACGAATAGTACGCGCATATTGCGGCCATTCGGCAATCCCAATAATCACCACCAGCATCAAGATCGCATATTGACTATAAAACTCGCTACCAAAGCTGGCTTTAAAAATCGCAGACACAATGATCGCCACCATCATGGTAGAGAAAGACAGCTGAATATCTGCAATCCGCATAAAGAAGCTATCTATCCGTCCGCCAAAGTACCCCGCACTCAGTCCTATGATTGTCCCTAAGATGAGCTGTAACCCCACCGCACATAGACCAATGGTCAGAGAGATACGCAGGCCATAAATCATAGTGGATAAGATATCTCGGCCCTGGTTATCCGTCCCTAATAAGAAGCGAGGATCGCTCCATTCCATCCAAGCAGGCGGTAACTCTGAGTCCATAATATCAATCGACATCAAATCATAAGGATTGGTTGGTGCCACCAAAGGCGCAAACACAGCCAGTAGGAGAAAAACCATAAAAATGGCAAAACTGGCCATCGCCACCTTGTCACGCTTAAAGTGATAGAGGAAATCTGAGGCCAAAAAGCGTTGCCAGCGACTTGGGGTGGTATGTGCTTGTGTCATCGCTTACGCCTCCTTACCGGTAATGTTAACCGTGGGATTAATCAGGCCATACAGTAAGTCGACAAATGTATTGGTGACGACAAAGATCAATCCGACGAAAATGACATAGGCAGTAATCAAAGGTGTATCGACACGGTTGATCGCTTCAAGAAAGAGAAAGCCCATTCCTGGCCACTGAAACACGGTTTCTGTCAAAATGGTATAGGCAATCATGGTGCCGATTTGCACTCCGCCTACAGTCACCACAGGTAACATGGTGTTTTTCAATGCATGCTGATAATAAACCTTATTTTCGGGGAGCCCTTTCGCGCGCGCAAATTTGACATATTCAGTGCCCAACGCTTCCAGCATTTCAGAACGCACCAAGCGAATAAATAGCGGCAACATGATAGAGGCCAATGACACGGCGGGTAATACTAAGTGCGCAAGGCCGTCTAGGGTGAAAAAGCCAGACTCCCAACCTAGCCAATTGGCCGTTTCCCCTCGCCCATAGGAAGGTAACCAGCCAAGCTCAATGGAAAAGACGTACATCAGCATGATTGCCGTCAGGAACACGGGAATCGAAATCCCTACGATACTAAAGCCCATGATAATCTTGGTAAGTATACTTTTGGGATGGATAGCGGCGTACACACCAAGTGGAATCGACACCACCACGATGATCAACGCCGCACCGACCACCAGCTCTAAAGTGGCGCCCAGTTTATCTAAAATGACATCGACAACCGGTCGTTTAAAGAAGTAAGAATTGCCTAAATCACCTTGTAGGGCCTGACCGACAAAGCGAGTATATTTGGTTATAAAGGGATCATTAAGCCCCATTTCATCGCGCAGCGCATCGCGCTCTGCTTCTGATACTGATTGTCCCACCAGCTCCCGCAAGGGGTCGCCAAGGTTGTCTTGGATAGCAAACGCCACCAGACTGATGACAAACATCACAATCAGTGCCTGTACCAGACGTTTGACTAAAAACGTTACCATGTGTGCCTCTAAGCGATTGGATAATCAAGGCCCCAGGATTGGGGCCCTGTGTCAATCCATTACTCGACCACTAAATCGCCGAAGTAAGGGAAGTTCATACCGTTAACGATCGGTTTGATGTTAACGTTATTTTTGGCTGCCCAAGACGGATCTTGCCAGTGCAGAGGAAGGAAAGCCGCATCGTCATACAAGATCTTCTCGACCTTTTGCAGCATCGCGTTACGTTTTTCCAGATCCGTTTCTGAATTCGCATCGAGTACCAGTTTGTCCACTTCACTGTTCGAGTAATGGCCACAGTTATACTGCCCTTTACCCGTGTCAGCGTTGCGGGTCATGGTGAGGAACTCGGTAAAGTTAGCCGAATCTTCCGTATCTGGGTGCCAGCCGATCATTTGCATACCGGCTTCACACTTATCAAACTCAGGCCAGTACTGCGCTTTTGGCATGGTCTGTAAATCCACTTTGATGCCGATTTTCGCCATCATCGCGGATACCGCTTGAGCGATTTTTTCATCATTCACATAGCGGTTATTGGGGGCAATCATGGTGACAGAAAAACCATCAGGATAACCGGCTTCTTCCATCAACTTTTTCGCTTTCGCCAAGTCATAACGCGGCGCGAGATCGGCATTGTAACCCGCATAACCGACTGGGCTTTGCTGGCTTGCCGGTGTCGCGGCGCCTTTCATTATTTTTTGCGCGATGCCTTCGTTATTGACCGCATACGCCACCGCTTGACGGACACGCGGGTCTTTAAATTCTTCCACCACACTTTGGTTCATTTGGAAGGTAATCACGCGTGTACCAGGCATGGTCACCAGCTGCAAATTATCAGAGCGATCGATACGACGATAATCGTTGGGCGATACAGGGGCGATCATATCGACGTCACCCGATAACAGTGCCGCGACACGGGTGGCATCTTCTTTGATCGGACGCAGCGTGATGTTGTCGACATTGCCTACGCTGTCTTTGTCCCAGTAATTCTCATTACGGTCAAATTCAACCACTACGCCTTGTTCACGTTCGTCGACCACGTATGGCCCTGTGCCTGACAAGTGTGTTGATGCATAGGTTGAGCCATTTTTCTTCAGCTCAGATTTGTCGCGTCCGTCTTCGGTCTCACCACTGTAGAATTTGCTGTCCATGGGGAACACGTAGGTCATCACGTTTTCTACCAGTGGGTAGGTGCCGTCGGTGACCACATCAACGGTGTGCTCATCGACTTTTTTGATGTCAACGATTGGGGTGAAAATCCCTTTAAAGTCAGGTGATGATTTCAAACGGTCAAAGGTCCATACCACATCGTCAGCGGTAAACGCGTTACCAGAGTGGAACGTCACGCCTTTGCGAAGATTGAAACGCACGGTTTCATCATCGATACGCTCCCACGAGGTGGCAAGACGAGGCTCGAAGTCCATCTCTTGGGTAAAGCGGACCAAGGGGTCGAAGACCATGTGTGATAGCTGTAAGGTACCACCAGACAGTTGCTCATGCGGATCCAAAGAAACGGGATCCGCGTCATAAGCCACTGTAATGTCGGCAGCGGCAGCACTAAAACTCAGGCCAGCGGCCATGAGTGCCACGGCTATCTTGCTCTTCATTGTTTTCATTGCATAGCTCCTTTATGCGTAGGGGATATAGCCCCTGCTGTGTTTGCATCATAGATACGGTGCGGCCCTTGGCCGCGTCGACATAGCACGCTATGCCGGTTGCAAACCTTCTGTGCTCATTCCCTTAAACTCAGGCATTAATGAGATAAGATGACGGCTGTATTCATGTTGTGGGTCAGTAAACAGTTGCTCGGTTGGAGCGACTTCAAGTAGCTGACCTTTACGCATCACCCCAATGCGATCGCACATTTGACGAATCACCGGTAAATCATGGCTGATAAATAACATGGTCAGATTGAGCTCGTCTTGCAGATCTTTAAGCAGATTTAAGATCTGAGCCTGAACAGAGACATCTAACGCGGAGGTTGGCTCGTCACAAATCAGCAACCGTGGTCGCGTCGCCAGTGCGCGGGCAATCGAGATACGCTGACGCTGGCCACCAGAAAACTCATGCGGATATTTGATTCCAGCACCACGGCCTAATCCCACGTGATCGAGCAAGTCTCCGACAATTTGACGGATTTGCGACTCACTTTCTGCCAAGCGGTGAAAGCGAATCGGCTCCGCGATAATGTCATAAATCTTCATCCGCGGATTCATGGATGAATAGGGGTTTTGAAACACCATCTGCATTTGACGACGGATTGGACGACGGGCCCGCTCACTTTTTATCGCGGTCAAATCGATATCTTCAAAAATAATCTGGCCGGTATTGGGCGGATACAGCCCGGTAATCGCCCGAGCGATGGTTGACTTCCCGGAGCCTGACTCGCCAACCAGACCAAAAGTTTCCCCTTCAACAATATCAAAGCTGACGTGGTCCGAGGCTTGGACATATTCGCGACGGCTGGCAAAAAACGAATCCTTGGTCACAAATCGCAACGAGACGTCCTTTACTTGTAACAAGGGGCCAGAATAAGCGCGTTGGTCTTGGCTTTGTCCTAGCCAGTGGTTCTTCACATCCAGCTCAAGGGTTTCACCTGCTTCTTCGATGTAATTCACCAAAGGAAAACGATCCAGTTTGATATCGGAGCGTGGCACGGCGGAGATTAAGCTTTGGGTGTAAGGATGTTGCGGATCGCCCAACACTTGCTGTGTGGTGCCAAGTTCAACTAAGTCACCTCGATACATGACCGCGACACGATCGGTCACATTCGCCACTACGCCCATATCGTGGGTCACTAACATACAACCCACGTTTTTCTGCTGGCATAAATCGCGAATCAAATTGAGAATTTGATCTTGAATCGAAACATCCAATGCTGTCGTTGGCTCATCAGCGATAATTAAATCTGGCTCACCGGCCAATGCGACCGCGATCACCACGCGCTGACGCATCCCACCAGAAAATTGATGCGGATACTGCTTAATACGCAACTCAGGCTCTGGGATCCCGACTTGCTCCATCAGGCTTATCGCACGCTGATAGGCTTGCTGGGACGTTAGATTAAGGTTGGTTATTATCGTTTCTGTCAGCTGTTGCTCGACGGTAAATAACGGGTTCAGCGAGGTCATGGGATCTTGAAAAATAAATCCAATTTTATCGCCACGCACTTTGCGCATTTGATTGGGTGTCAGGCCCGATATTTTTTGACCATCGAGGTATACATCGCCACTGGCAATGCGTCCTGGAGGGCTAAGTAAATCAATCACCGCATTTCCAACGGTTGATTTACCTGCGCCGGACTCACCGACCACGCCGACAATCTCACCACGCTCAATCGTTAATGACAGCGAGGTCACGGCCGCGTGGACACCATGGCGAGACGGGTACTCTATTCGGAGGTTATTAACTTCTAGCAGTGACATTTTTCATCCTTGATATCGTCAAAGGTGACGATCAACGTGCTAACCAAAACAAGGGGCTGCCTCGCCTTGGAGAGATGCGATTCCAATCTGGCAAACATTTCACAAAAAATCAACATCGCAGAAGAAAACACCATAAAGGCCTAATCATCTCGGATATTCATTCATCTAACTACCAGCACTTGCCCGGCGGCAAGACACAAAACACACTTCATATCATAAAGATATAAGCTATTCCCATTCCCTCTGTTTTAAAGCAAATCACGCATAGAATAAAGCCATCTGAATTAACAGCCATATAACATCCGTAGTGATAATGACTGATTTATAAATGATAGACACACTGCATAAGTTATAAGTTACTTATTAAGTAGTTTTTTATTCTTAGTAAAGACAGGTATAGCAGTTATATCGATCAGTTGTGAATTTATGACCAATTGATGACTTTTTATCTCGCTAAACCTTGATAGCGCTCTAATTTCTGCATTTTTATTGTCTATATCAGCGAATCGACACAAGGAAACAGAGGAGAGAAACAGAGAAGAAAGAGGAAAAGGCATAAACGAAAAAACCCCAGCCGTTAGGCTAGGGTTTGTAATAGTGGTCGGTGAAGAGGGATTCGATGCGACCGGGCTTCCGGCCCCCGACCCTCTGCACTTGGCGAACAGATATAAATGAAAAACCCCAGCCATTAGGCTAGGATTTGTAATAGTGGTCGGTGAAGAGGGATTCGATGCGACCGGGCTTCCGGCCCCCGACCCTCTGCACTTGGCGAACAGATATAAATGAAAAAACCCCAGCCATTAGGCTAGGGTTTGTAATAGTGGTCGGTGAAGAGGGATTCGAACCCCCGACCCTCTGGTCCCAAACCAGATGCGCTACCAAACTGCGCTATTCACCGACATATCGCTTAGTGCGAAAATAATGGGGTGGCTGACGGGACTTGAACCCGCGACAACTGGAATCACAATCCAGGGCTCTACCAACTGAGCTACAGCCACCACTGATTTTCTGCCATATTCCTATCCCGGAATGGCGCGCCCGACAGGATTTGAACCTGTGACCTTTGGCTTCGGAGGCCAACACTCTATCCAACTGAGCTACGGGCGCTTGCCCCGTTGGCGGTGTCGAATATTACGGATATCACCACCAGCCGTCTAGCATTTTTTTTAATTTTTTTACTGACTGGTCTCTTTTTCAACAAATCGCGTAGAAATCGTCAGTAAGGTCTCTACTATAACGGTTTAACGTAACAATCTAAAGCGCTATAATCACCTAATCTTTACACGGGGTTAACCTAGCGAGGTTGGCAAATCCGTTGAGACGAGACTGACAGGCCGCAACCGAATCACTCTTGATTGATTCACCTCTTAAGGTTGGCGGCAAATAAGATAAAAAAGGCGTTAAGCCACCAGTAATGTGGGAGTGTCATTGTGAGCGCAAAGGGAAAAAGTCTAGGTCGTATTATGGTTGCCTCGGTAGCCGCTCTACTATTTGCTTCTGCTGCGCAAGCATTAGAAGTGTCTGAACAAGAAAAAGCCGCCATCGCCGAGCGCATTGCGCCTGTGGGTGACGTGTATATTGATGGAGAAGCCCCCACGCAAACGGCGGCAGCAGAACCAACTGGCCCACGTAGCGGTGACCAAGTCTATAATACTTACTGCACAGCCTGCCACGGCACAGGCGCAGCTGGCGCCCCTAAAATCGGTGATGCCGCCGCTTGGGGCCCACGTGTTGATAAAGGCATGGAAACCCTAGCCAAACATGCTATCAACGGTTTTAATGCAATGCCTGCCAAAGGCACCTGTATGGACTGCTCGGATGATGAAATCGTCGCGGCTATCGAGCACATGCTCGACGCACTCTAATAGCACGGCTCATCAATCGTTTGACAGTAACGCCGCCTTCGCGGCGTTACTTATTGAGCAAGGCTGTGTTTAGGGTGACTTGTTTTTATCGAGCATGGCTTTTAAGTTAGCGATCGCCGCTTGCCCTTTTTCCATTCTCTCTTCTTGAGACACAGGTTTTTTCTGCGACTCCCACTCAAGATCATCAAACGGCAATTCGTCGAGAAAACGGCTTTGTTGTGGCTTGATAAGCTCGCCAAACTGGCGCCTTTCTTTGCAAACGACAAAGGTCAGCGCCTTTTGCGCACGGGTCAATCCGACGTAAGCTAAACGCCGCTCTTCGTCGATATTATCTTCATCAATACTCGATTGATGAGGCAACAAGCCTTCTTCCATACCGATCAAATACACGTATGGAAATTCTAGCCCTTTCGATGCGTGCAACGTCATCAGCTGTACTTGGTCAGCCTCGTCATCATCTTCGCCACGTTCCATCATGTCACGCAGCGTCAGGCGCTGAACCACTTCTCGCAGGCTTCGTTCAACCTGATCCGGATTATCCCCCTGAAGATCAGCGACAATCCAACTGTGAAGCTGTGAGACGTTTTTCATCCGCATCTCTGCCACTTTGGGACTGGATGAACTCTCATACAGCCAATCTTCATACTGTGTATCTCGCAACAGTGATCGTATCGCGGACACGGTATCGCCCCGCTCAGCCTGATCAGACAGTTCCACAATCCACCGCGTAAACGCTTGCAGGGCAGCCAGCCCTCGCCCAGATAAATGCTGGGTCAGGCCTAACTCAAAGCTCGCCGCAAACAAGCTCTTGCCGCGCTGATTGGCATAACTGCCGAGTTTTTCTAATGTCACCGGGCCAATTTCGCGTCGCGGCGTATTCACTACGCGCAAAAACGCATTGTCGTCATCTGGGTTGGTCAACAAGCGCAAATAGGCCATGATGTCTTTAATTTCGGCGCGCGAGAAGAAGGACGTGCCGCCTGATATTTTATACGGGATACGATTTTGTATCAGGGCTTTTTCAATCAAACGCGATTGGTGATTGCCACGGTATAAGACCGCGTAATCTTTGTATTGCGTACGCCCTAAAAAACGGTGGCCTATCAGTTCCCCAACCACACGTTCCGCTTCATGCTCTTCGTTATTGGCAGTCAGCACTTTGAGCATGTCGCCATCGGGCAAGGCAGAAAATAGCGTTTTTTCGAATACATGGGGGTTATTGGCTATCAAGATATTGGCTGCACGCAGTATTCGACTGGTTGAGCGGTAATTTTGCTCCAACTTCACCACATGCAGACGCGGAAAGTCTTGTTGTAAGTACACCAGGTTTTTCGGCTGAGCGCCTCGCCAGGAGTAAATCGATTGGTCATCATCCCCTACCACGGTAAAGCGTGATCGCTCACCCACCAGCAGCTTCACCAATTGATACTGGCTGGTGTTGGTATCTTGATACTCGTCGACCAATAAATAGCGAATACGTGCTTGCCAACGCTCACGCACGGTTTGGTTTTGGCTAAGTAGCGCCACCGGCATCAAGATAAGATCATCAAAATCGAGCGCGTTATAGGCCCGCATTTGTTTTTGATAGCGCGCATAGCAGGCGGCAAATAACTGGTCCCGCTCACCTTGTGCTTGCGCCAACGCTTCATCGGGTCCCAACATGGCATTTTTCCAGTTGGAGATGGTGTGCACCAATTGACGCAGCAAGTCTTTATCATTATCTAGCTCTTGTTCGGTCAGAGCTTTGAGTAGTGCTAATTGGTCTTGATCATCAAACAACGAAAAGCCCGCTTTTAACCCCAAGGTTTTGTATTCTCGGCGGATAATATTCAGGCCCAAGGTATGAAAGGTTGACACCATCAAGCCGCGCGATTCTTGCTTACCCAAGCTTTGTGCCACGCGCTCTTTCATCTCTCGTGCCGCTTTGTTCGTGAAAGTCACCGCGGCAATATGACGCGCTTTATAGCCACATTGTTGAACCAAATAGGCGATCTTATGCGTAATCACGCGTGTTTTTCCCGAGCCTGCGCCAGCTAACACCAGACAGGGGCCAGAAATATGGCGGACTGCATCCGATTGCGCAGGATTAAGCTTCATGATGGCGGCACCTCGTTAATGGCTGAGAGGGCATTGTAGAAGGAATCTTACTGATGTCTATCTCACCCAAGCAAGGCTCAACAAGCTTGCTACAATTTATGCTTGTCATACGCACAAAATTCACTCTAAAATGAATGAACGTTCATTCACTAGTAAGTTCATCATCAATGGACAAACGTACGCAAATATTCGCGGCGACAGAGCAACTGATTGCCACGCGTGGGCTCGACAAGGTCTCAATGCATCAGGTCGCCACCCAAGCGCAAGTGGCCGCCGGCACCATTTATCGCTATTTTAACGATAAAGAAGACTTGCTTCGTCAACTGTCTATGCACCTTATGATGCAATGTGCGACCCATATTCAACAGGGGGTAAAGGATGAACCAACCCTAAAAGATCAATTTGAGCGGTTATGGCGCAACACGTGGACCATGATGCTACAACGCGATCACTTATTATTATCTCGTGACCAGTTTGATGCTCTGCCACGCGATGATCAGTCACAAACCCAGCAAGAGCGAGAGGCCTTCTCTGATCTTTATCAAGTCTTTCAGGAAGGTAAGCGGCAAAAGCGCTTTAAGCCACTGGACGATGAGGTGCTCATCACCTTGGGGCTTGAACCCGTTTTTTGTTTAGCTCGCAAACAGGTTCGGGGTGTTATAACTCTAGACAGTTATGCTATCGCAGATGCGATCCAAGCTTGCTGGGATGCAATTTCTCTTCACTAACGACGCTCGGAGCTTACTTCGATGAAAAAATGGTTTTTCTTTATGGTTATCCTTGCACTGCTGCTGTTTGGCAGTGTGATTGGCTTTAACCTTTTTAAGCAGCAAAAGGTTGCAGAGTATATGGCAAACATGCCAGAGCCGACGCACCCAGTGACGGCAGTGACCGTTAACGCTGAACCCTGGACACCCACCATGGATGCCATCGGGTTTGTTGAGCCCAATCAAGGGATCACCTTAACCACGCAAATTGCCGGTGTGGTGGATGTGATCAACTTTGAATCAGGCCAAACCGTTAAACGTGGGCAAAATCTGGTTGAACTCGACTCTAGCGTTGAAAAAGCCAACTTGGCAAGTACGCAAGCACGATTACCCGCCGCAGAAGCCAAGTTCAAACGTTATCAAGGACTGTTTACTAAAGGGTCGATTTCTAAAGAAGCATTGGATGAAGCTGAAGCGAATTACCGTTCTTTACAAGCTGACATTAATGCGCTTGAAGCCACCATTGCACGTCGTAATCTTCAAGCTCCCTTTGATGGTGTGATTGGCCTGCGTAATGTATTTATGGGTGAGTACCTGCAGCCAGGTACCGATATTGCTCGGCTAGAAGATACCTCGGTAATGAAACTGCGCTTTACCGTGCCGCAAACCGATATCTCGAAGATCCGTCTAAGCCAGGCATTACGCATTACAGTCGATGCTTATCCTGAAAAAGAATTCATCGGCTCTATCAGTGCTATCGAGCCTGCGGTCAACAGCCAGAGCGGCCTGATTAAAGTGGAAGCCAATATTCCCAACAATGATGGCCAGTTGCGCTCAGGGATGTTTGCCCGCGCCGATATCGTCTTGCCGACGATTGAGAAGCAAATCGTGATTGATCAAACTGCGATTAACTTCAACCTATACGGTGAAAGTGTGTATGTAATCCGTGAAGAAGACGGAGAAAAGCGCGCCTATCAACAAGTTATTAAAGTCGGCGAGCGTCGTGGCCATCAAGCGCGCATTATCGACGGTCTAGAGCCTGGCGATCAGGTTGTTACGTCCGGCCAGGTGCGCTTAAGCAATGGCTCTAAAGTGAAAATCGTCGACAACGACGCTCTCACTCCACCAGAACAATTACCTCAATTGTAAGACGAGGATGTGATGCGCTTTACTGATATTTTTATCCGGCGCCCCGTGCTAGCTGCGTCAATCAGTATTCTGATTGCACTGCTCGGCTTGCAGTCTTTATTTAAGATGCAAGTTAGGGAATACCCGGAGATGACCAATACCGTGGTCACCATCACAACCAGCTATTATGGTGCCAGTGCTGACTTGATTCAGGGTTTTATTACCACCCCGCTCGAGCAAGCTGTCGCCCAAGCTGACAATATTGACTTTATGACCTCAGAATCGGTGCTGGGATCATCGACAATCACAGTCAACATGAAGCTAAATACCGATCCGAATGCCGCCTTGGCAGATATACTGGCCAAAGTCAATTCGGTAAGGGCACAGCTCCCGGCAGAATCAGAAGATCCGTCCGTATCCATGTCGACCGGCTCTACGACCGCGGTCATGTATATCGGTTTTACCTCGCCAGAACTCGACTCGAGCCAGATCACCGATTATCTTGAGCGCGTGGTTAAACCCCAATTGTTTACTGTGGGTGGGGTGTCAAAAATCGATCTATATGGCGGGGTGAAGTACGGCTTACGTGTATGGCTTGATCCTGAAAAGATGGCGGCCTTTAAGCTAAGTGCCACTGATGTCATGTCAGTACTCGATGCCAATAACTACCAGTCGGCAACCGGTCAAGCTACCGGTACCTTTATGGTCTACAACGGCAGTGCGGATACGCAAGTTTCAACGCCAGAAGAGTTAGCCAAACTGGTGGTTGATACGCAAGATGGCCGCATCGTGCGGTTAGGCGATATTGCTAACGTCTCGCTGGAAAAAAGTCACGACCGAGTCCGAGCGCTTGCCAATGGTTCCGAGGCAGTTGTCGCAGCCATTAACGCTACCCCCTCAGCCAATCCGATCAATATTGCTGCCGACGTGATGGACATGTTGCCCGAAGTGGAACGTAACATGCCCAGCAACATTGAGATGAACGTGTTGTATGACTCGTCGAATGCGATCAATGAGTCAATCAATGAGGTAATCAAAACCATCATCGAAGCCGCGTTAATTGTGTTGGTGGTTATTACTCTGTTCTTGGGCTCGTTCCGCGCGGTAATCATCCCCATTATTACCATCCCGCTGTCGCTGATTGGTGTAGCGCTAGTGATGGAAATGATTGGCTTCTCACTGAACTTGATGACGCTACTGGCCATGGTTCTGGCCATCGGCTTGGTGGTCGATGACGCCATTGTGGTGCTCGAGAATATCGACCGTCATATTAAGTTAGGTGAGTCGCCGTTCCGTGCCGCCATCATTGGTACCCGTGAGATAGCGGTGCCCGTTATTTCTATGACGCTAACACTGGCAGCCGTTTATGCCCCTATCGCCATGATGGGCGGGATCACCGGCTCCCTGTTTAAGGAGTTTGCGTTAACGCTTGCTGGGGCAGTGTTTGTGTCCGGCATTGTCGCACTAACGCTCTCGCCGGTGATGTGTGCGACCTTGTTAAAAGCCAATGCGCAACCGAGTCGTTTTGAGTTAGCGGTACATCGCTTCCTTGATGGGATGACAGATAAGTATGCGCGTATGCTCAGCAAGGTGATGGAGCGCCGTCCGGTGATCGTGACGTTTGCGGTGATTGTATTCGCTTCCCTGCCGGTGCTGTTTAGCTTTATTCCTAGTGAGCTTGCTCCGTCAGAGGATAAAGGCGTGGTGGTCATGATGGGTACTGCGCCCTCCACCGCTAACTTGGATTACATCCAAAATAGCATGGCGGAAGTGAACCAAAAACTGGACCAGCAACCCGAAGTGGCTTTCTCACAAGTCTTCTCCGGGGTACCTAAGTCGAACCAAGCCTTTGGTATCGCCTCATTAGTACCTTGGAGCGAGCGGGAAGCGAGCCAGTCTGAGGTAGTCAAACGCATGGCGAATGAAGTGAAGGATATTCCAGGTATGAAGGTCACCACCTTCGAAATGCCGGAATTGCCAGGTGCTTCCTCAGGTTTGCCTATTCAATTTGTGGTGACATCGCCCAATAACTTCGAAAGCCTGTATCAGGTAACCGCTGAAATCATGGGCGAAGTGCAATCAAGCCCAAATTTCGTTTACTCGGAGCTTAACCTTAACTTCGACTCCGCCACCATGAATATCCATATTGATAAGGATAAAGCGGGATCGTATGGCGTCACCATGCGTGATATCGGTACGACGATCGGAACCATGATGGCCGACGGCTACATTAATCGTATTGACTTTGACGGCCGATCGTATGAAGTGATCCCGCAAGTTGAGCGTAAATATCGCCTTAACCCTGAGTCGATCGAAAGCTACTACGTGAGCGCTGCCAATGGTGATTCGATACCTCTCGGCTCTTTGATTGATATTGAAGTGACAGGCGAGCCGCGCTCGTTACCTCATTTTAATCAATTGAATGCTGCGACGATTAGTGCCGTTGCTGCCCCTAGCGTGACCATGGGTACCGCCGTAGAGTGGTTTGAAAGCAAAGCGGCAGAACTGCCAAAAGGGTATCAGCACGATTATCTTGGTGAATCGCGTCAATACGTCACTGAAGGCAGTGCACTGTATGCAACTTTCTTGTTTGCGCTGGCGATTATTTACTTGGTGCTTGCGATTCAGTTCGAATCGCTACTCGACCCTCTGGTGATCTTGGTCTCAGTGCCTCTGGCGATTTGTGGCGCGTTGATTGCTTTGGCGTGGGGACTGTCATCGATGAATATCTACTCGCAGGTGGGGCTGATAACCTTGATAGGTCTAATTACCAAGCACGGTATTCTGATCTGTGAAGTCGCCAAAGAGCAGCAGTTATATCACCAAGCCAGTCGCATGGATGCGGTAAAAGAGGCTGCAAAAATTCGTCTGCGTCCGATCTTGATGACAACAGCTGCAATGATTGCAGGCCTTATCCCGCTTATGTTTGCCAGCGGCGCCGGTGCCGAACAACGCTTTAGCATCGGGATAGTCATCGTGGCGGGTCTTGCCATCGGGACATTATTCACGCTATTCGTTCTGCCAGTGATTTATACCTATCTGGCCAGCAAGCACAAGCCGCTGCCGGTGTTTGTCGAAGACGATGAGCTTGATAAGCTCGATGAAGACTATCGTGCATCACATTAATGCATCCTATTAAGGGCCTACGGGCCCTTTTCTTTTGTCATCCTTTCGACAAGCTGTACGTATTTACATAGAATAAAGACAGTTAATAAAGGAGTATTCCATGTTTGACCCGAAAAAACTTGAGCAAATGGCCAAGCAAATTCACGATGCCATGCCTCAGCCTGTCAAAGAGTTAGGCACGGATATGGAAAGCCGTGTGCGCCAAGCCATTCAAGGCCAGTTGACTAAGCTTGACGTGGTAAGCCGTGAGGAGTTTGATGTACAAACTCAGGTATTACTGCGCACGCGTCAAAAGCTCACCGAGCTCGAAGCAAAGCTTGAAGAAATGGAAACAAAGATCGGCCAATCGCAAGATAACCAGCAATAACCGATCGCATCAACGCAAAAAGCCTGACCCTCAGGCCAGGCTTATCTCTGCGTATCATTTCAACTGATGGCAGTCAGTTATCGAGCGCGATTAATTATCAAGTGCAATCTGTTTCATATCAGTCATATAGCCGCGTAACTCTTCGCCGATATATTCGATCGGGTGATGACGAATACGGTCATTCACTTCAATCAAGGTGGCGTTATCAACCTGATTAGATGTTTCTGACAATCCTTTGCCAATCACATCCGCGCCCACCGTTGGCATAAAATGCTCGCGCAACAATGGCGTCGCCACATTAGCGAACAAGTAGTTACCGTACTCTGCCGTATCGGAAATAACCACGTTCATTTCGTAAAGACGCTTACGTGCAATGGTGTTGGCAATCAACGGCAACTCATGCAATGACTCGTAATACGCCGACTCTTCCACAATACCGGACGACACCATGACCTCAAAGGCAAGCTCGACCCCAGCACGCACCATAGCAACCATCAAAATACCGTTATCAAAGAATTCTTGCTCACTGATACTGGCATCTGACTCGGGATAGTTTTCAAACGCGGTCTGTGCCGTTTCCTCACGCCAAGTGAAAAGATCTTTATCGCCATTATCCCAATCGGCCATCATGGTCGCGGAGAAATGGCCAGAGATAATGTCATCCATGTGTTTGTTGTAAAGGGGACGCATAAGCTCTTTAAGCGACTCCGACAGCTCAAAGGCTTTTACTTTCGCGGGGTTGGACAAGCGATCCATCATATGCGTGATGCCACCGAACTTCAGTGCTTCAGTGATGGTTTCCCAGCCATATTGAATAAGTATACCCGCATAGCCCGGCTCAACACCTTCTGCGATCATTTTCTCATAGCAAACAACCGATCCGGCCTGTAGCATGCCACACAGGATGGTTTGTTCGCCCATCAGGTCTGATTTTACTTCCGCCACAAACGAAGACGCTAGCACCCCTGCACGATGACCGCCGGTTGCGGCTGCCCATGCTTTCGCAACCTCAAAGCCTTCGCCGTTAGGATCATTTTCTGGGTGGACCGCGATCAGCGTCGGCACACCAAAGCCGCGTTTATACTCTTCACGCACTTCGGTACCTGGACACTTAGGCGCCACCATAACGACGGTAATATCTTCACGAATGCGCTGACCCACTTCGACGATATTAAAGCCATGAGAGTAACCGAGCGCAGCGCCATCTTTCATCAACGGCATGACGGTCTCTACGACGTTGGAGTGTTGCTTATCTGGGGTCAGATTGATCACCAAATCCGCTTGTGGGATCACATCTTGATAGCTCCCCACTGTAAACCCATGCTCGACCGCGTTTTGGTAAGAAGGACGCTTCTCATCAATCGCCGCCTGACGCAGTGCATAAGCCACATCAAGACCCGAGTCACGCATGTTTAGACCCTGATTAAGCCCTTGCGCCCCACAGCCAACAATCACCACTTTTTTACCTTTGAGGAATTCGGCCTCGTTGGCAAATTCATCGCGCGACATAAATCGGCATACGCCTAATTGTTCCAATTGTTGACGCAAATTCAGGGTATTAAAGTAGTTCGCCATAGGGTGCTCCATTGATTCGAATCCATGATTGGGTGCGTTTTCACCGCTTAATTTTGATACTACCTTAACCATCATATTGCCTAAAGTGATATATTCACAACATGACATTGCAAATAAAGCAAGAACACACCATGAACACCAAACAACTTACGGGTTTTCTTCACCTCTGTGATACCAAAAGCTATACCCGTGCGGCAAAAGCCATGCATGCTAGCCCGTCGGCTCTAAGTCGGATTATTCAACGGCTTGAGGAGGATATCGGTCAGCCGTTGTTTATTCGGACGAACAAAGCCGTTACCTTAACGCCCGCAGGAAAAACGTTATTACCCGTGGCGCGAGAAATCTTACAACTATGGCATACCACCAAAGCTAATATTAATGAACATGCCTCTTTGCTCGGCGGTAAGCTCACGCTCTTTTGCTCGGTCACCGCCAGCTATAGCCATTTACCGGAGTTAATCGCGCGTTTTCGTCAGCAATACCCAAATATCGAGCTACAACTGCTGACCGGCGATCCCGCTCAGGCAGAAGAGAAGGTGCAAGACAATAGCGCCGACATTGCCATTGCCGCTAAACCAAAGTATTTGTCGTCAAGTTTAGTCTTTCAACCCATTGATACCGTGAGCTTGTCGGTTATCGCGCCGGCAATGGCCAGCAGTGGCATTGACTTACAAGCCATTGACTGGCAACACACACCCTTAATCTTGCCCGAAGCGGGAACAGCGCGCGAACTCGCTGATCAATGGTTGGCCAGCAAAGGCATCGAGGCAAACGTCTACGCACAAATAGCGGGTCACGAGGCGATAGTCAGTATGGTGGCATTGGGCTGTGGTATTGGTGTTGCACCGGATGTGGTGATTGATAACAGTCCAGTAAAGGACAAGGTTGAGCGCTTACGCCAAGAAATCGTACAACCTCTCGAACTAGGCCTTTGTTGTAAAACTTCCCGCGCCAAAGAGCCTTTACTCAATGCCCTACTCGATACGATGCGATAATCCAAAAAGCCCCAACATCACTATCCAGGGGCTTAAACGCAAAAAACCCCAGCTTTTCAGCTAGGGTTTCTAAGTAGTGGCGGAGGGCCGGGATTGCGGACAACGGGCAGGCCATCCTGCGGGACTCATTCGCCCGCAGGGCGAACCTAGTCAATAACAAAAAACCCTACTAAATTTAGCAGGGTTTCTAAGTAGTGGCGGAGTGGACGGGACTCGAACCCGCGACCCCCGGCGTGACAGGCCGGTATTCTAACCAACTGAACTACCACTCCGCACCAATTCTGTATGACTAAAGGCTTATATCTCTTTGCTTTAATCAATTGTAATCAAAGCCTGGCGATGTCCTACTCTCACATGGGGAGACCCCACACTACCATCGGCGCTGCTTCGTTTCACTACTGAGTTCGGCATGGGATCAGGTGGGTCCAAAGCGCTATGGTCGCCAAGCAAAATTTGGTGTGTCTTCACTTTTCAGTCAAAACACGTATCTAGAAAGCTGTTTCATTCTCGCCACAATCAACTGGCTTATTTCGAGTCCAACCCAAAACCTCTTGGGTGTTGTATGGTTAAGC
>NZ_MUFJ01000012.1:0-87676 GCF_001996245.1 Salinivibrio sp. MA607
CGGTGTTTGTCGGCTTCGCCCGCAAACGCAGTGGCACTGTATCGCCATATAACACCGCCAAGAAGAGCAACCAGTGCCAGCAGCACCAGTTTGAGCGGAGTGACGAGAAATAGGGATAACATGACTTACCTCACAGCAATAGTTATGCGAACCATTGTGAAAACTTACTACAGTTAAGTAAAATACATAATAAATAACTTTTCATTCTGTTTTAGAGAACGATGAGCCGACTTAACTACCATCATTTGTATTATTTTTGGCAGGTGGCACGCCATGGCAACCTGACCCAGACCGCCCGTAACCTGCATATTTCGCAGTCGGCGCTGTCGTCACAAATCAAGCAGCTTGAGCAGGCGATGCAGGTGCAATTGTTTGAGCGGCAAGGTCGTACATTGACGTTGACCGAAAGTGGCTATCAAGCGATGAACTATGCCGAAGAGATTTTTCGCCAAGGGGAAGAGTTAGAGCAGTTGCTATCCAGTGGCGGGGCGCTGTCCAGTGCCACGATTCGCATTGGCACCTTATCCACCATGTCGCGGAACTTTATCGAGCAGTTTATTCAGCCATTGGTCAATCAACGAGAGTGCCGCTATGTGTTGCAGTCGATGGATCAAACCGGCTTGCTTCATGCGCTGTCTGATCACCAGTTGGATTTGGCGCTAACCAATATCGCGGTGCGGGGGACTAATAAACAAATTTGGCAGTACCAGCAACTGGCACGCCAGCCGGTCGCCGTGATTGGTTGGCCGGGTAAAGCCTTATCGCCCACCTTAGACGCCAGCTACCAGCACCAAGCGTGGGTGTTGCCTTATGGAGATAACCCGATTCGCTCGGGGTTTGATGCCATCTCTGCGCAGTATCAACTCAAGCCTTACATCATGGCAGAAGCCAATGATATGGCGATGTTGCGCCTTTTAAG
The DNA here is from genome assembly GCF_001996245.1 of Salinivibrio sp. MA607. NCBI lineage: Bacteria > Pseudomonadati > Pseudomonadota > Gammaproteobacteria > Vibrionales > Vibrionaceae > Salinivibrio > Salinivibrio sp. MA607. The sequence continues at coordinate 920 of NZ_MUFJ01000012.1, forward strand.
CCGAGATAATGACGCGTTAGCGGTGATGCCCGAAGTGGTGGTCCGCGATGAGCTAGATAGTGGCATGCTCACCCGCTATGCCTTACTGCCGAGTGTGTATGAGCCGTTCTATGCGGTATCGATTAAACGTCAGTGGGTACATCCGAAATTGAATTCGCTTTTAGATGCGTTCAGTGCGTCGCCGCTCGCGCATGGCGACGACCTTCCCGGCGGCAACGGTCAGAGCAATACCTAACTTCGTCCCAACAGCGCGCCCACTTTTTACGCCACGTAAAGGGGCGTTCGCACGTCAAACATGCCTTGGTGGGAAGATGCGGCTTTTTATGCGCCATCGTGGTTACCTCCAGGAGACTGCGTGGCACGTGAACGTCGTTTTGTCTGGCCGTTATCCGCGTGCTCAGGGCTATTTGTTCGCTCAGGGCTGTTTGGACGCACATGGATGGCGAGGATCCGTGCTTTTTCGATACGAACCGCGTCTTGTTGACGAAACGACCATAAAATATCACGCGCACGTTTGCCAGTTTGTTCGATATCGACAATAGGTTTCGGGTAGTCTTCACCAAGCACCACCCCGTACATCATCGCTTCCATATCGGTCATTTGCCACGGGGTGTGGATCAAACTGTCGGGCAAGGGAGAAAGCTCAGGTAACCATTCACGAATAAATGCCCCTTCCGGATCTTGCTCTTGCGATTGTTTCACTGGGTTATAAATGCGCAAGGTATTTGCGCCCGTTACGCCAGCCTGCATTTGAAACTGGGGGTAATGAATACCGGGCTCAAAATCGAGAAATAGCTGCGCCAAATGATGGACACCGCGGCGCCAGTCAATCAACAAATGGTGGGTTAAAAAGCTGACCAGCATCGCCCGCATACGAAAGTTGATATAGCCGGTGGCGTGTAGGCAACGCATACAGGCATCGACGAGCGGATAACCGGTATGACCTTGTTGCCATGCGAGCAGATGCGCATCGCTCTGCGGACCGTTCGCGTACTCAAAATGTAAGTAGCCGCGATTAACGGGGCGATGCTCCATGTGGTGCTCGCTTTCAAATTTCTGCATAAAATGACAGTGCCAATGCAAACGCGACACCATAGCGACCAGCGCACGCCGCCAACCCTTTTTCTGCCAATGGAGGAGAGTAATTTGATACATTTCGCGCAAGCTGATGTTACCCCATGCGAGATAGGGTGACAGTCGGGTACAGCTTTTGCGGCTGGCGAGCGGTTTAGAGATGTGGCGCTGATAAGTTTGCCCACGCTCGCGGAAAAAAGACTGCAAGGTTTTATACGCCCAACTCGGCCCGCCGGGCTGAAAGCGTGGCGCGGGAGAATCCCACTTGTGGTGATCGAGCGCGGGTAGAGTAAGTGATGTGTCTAGCCAGCGCGCTTGTTGCCAATCCGGATCGGCAAGAGGGGCACGCATCACTTTTTGCCATTCTGCGTCCCAATCAACCCGATTTTTCGCGCCGCGGATCACCGCCCCAGTGGGATATTCATGCCATGGGATCTGATGGGTCTCCAGCCAGTTCGCCACCGCTTTATCTCGAGAAAATGTCGCGTCGACGCCAATTTCTTGATGGCTGTAGACCGTGCCAATTGCCTGCTGCTGGTGGATGGCGTCGAAAACGGCGAGTGCTTCACCTTGGCAAATGGTGACCTGCCCGCCAAGCGGCGCCAGCTGCTGATTAAGATCGCACAGCGACTGCCAGACAAATCGCCAGTGGCGCTCGCTATGGTGCGGATCGTTAAGCAGCAGTGGCTCAAACAGGTACAAAATCACCATGGGACGCCCCGCGGCAATGGCAGCTTGTAGAGGGGCATGATCCCGCAGGCGTAAATCGCGTTTTAGCCACACAAGGCTGATGGGCGCGGACATAGCGTTCTCGACAGTAGTAACAACAATCTTCTATTCACTTTCGGTGATACGAGGCTGAATGGTGTTTGGATCCCTGATGGTGACGTGGTTGAGGTCTAATTTCTCTCATTAACAAGCGCTAAGCGTACAAAGCGAAATCAAAATGGTTTGCATTTGCCTTTTAAGCATCGGAAAATTACCAACTGTAGAATTAACTGACAGGCGCATCCCGCGCTTGTACTTAAGCAGTAGGATCGGGATATGTTAGAGGCAAAGGACGTTGCGTTTGCCGTCAACGGAAAAGTGTTGCTTGATAAGGTGAGCTTGTCGTTTACGCCAGGAAAAATCTGTGCGTTGGTCGGCCACAATGGTTCGGGCAAATCGACGTTGATAAAGCTGTTAGCGCAGCAACAGGCAACCAGCAGCGGACAGATCGCATTAGACCAAAAGCCCTTGTCGAAATGGTCAGAAAAAGCGTTTGCGCGCGAGGTGGCGTATTTGCCACAGCATTTACCGGCAACAGATAACTTAACTGGGTATGAGTTGGTCAGTTTTGGTCGCTATCCTTGGCATGGCTTGCTGGGGCGGTTGACCAAAGCCGATCACCAAGCGATCAACGAGGCAATGGCGCTCACCGGTACCCAAGATTATGCCGAGCGCTTGGTCGATACCTTATCGGGCGGCGAGCGCCAACGGCTATGGATTGCGATGCTGCTGGCACAGCAAACGCGTTACTTACTGCTCGATGAGCCGCTATCTGCACTAGATGTAGCCCACCAAGTTGAAGTGATGACCTTGGTGCGAAAACTCAGCCGAGAGCTGGATAAGTCCATCATTATTGTGGTGCACGATATTAATATGGCGGCGCGTTTTTGTGATGAGATTGTCGCCTTGCACAGCGGGCAAGTCCTGACTCAAGGTGCGGTTAGTGATGTGTTTCAAGAGTCGGCCCTCAAATCGATTTATGGTATTGAAATGCCGATTGCCGATCATGCCGCCGGCTATGCGGTCGCTATGCCGGGGGAGTTATCGCCAGTATGATCAAGTCCTCTTTTCTGACGCTTATGGTCTGGCTGACCGCGGCCATGATGTCAGCGAGCGTCAGCGCGTCGCCTCGTATTCTCTCGCTGGATTGGACCCRAACTGAAACCTTATTGGCCTTGGGGGTGACGCCCGTCGCGGTCGCGCAAAAGGCGGATTACAATTCGTGGGTGAAATCCCCGCCCATTCCAGAAAAAACCGTTGATATTGGGCTTCGCACCCAGCCGAACATGGAGCGTTTGGCCGAGCTTCATCCCGATAAAATTCTAATTTCACCCATTTTTAAGGCGATGAAGCCCAAGCTGAGCTCTATTGCCCCGGTGAGCTCAATTCCTCTCTATGAAAGTGGGCTAAGCTGGGCATCGCTCAAAACCGTGACGCGGCAAATTGCACATGAGGCCAACCGTCCGGAGGTCGGTGAAACCCTGATTGCCAATGCGAAACAGCAATTGGCGAGCTTGCGCGATACGATCCCCGGTGAACAGCCCCCGCTGCTGATGATCCAGTTCCTAGACCCCAACCATGTGCGGGTGTTTGGGACCAACAGCTTGTATCACGCCGCCATCAGTGAATTGGGGCTCAGCAATGCGTGGCAAAACACCACCAACAGTTGGGGGTTTAGCATGGTTTCCACCCGCGAGCTGCTAGACCTTGATGCGCAGCTGGTGATTGTGCGCCCGCTCCCCGCGGGTGTGGAGCAAACCCTTAAGACCAATATGTTTTGGCAATATTTGGTTAAACGTACGGGACGTACGCCATTGATGATTGACCCCGTATGGAGTTTTGGTGCGATTCCATCGGCGTTACGCTTTGCCCGCCTTGTGACCGTGGCATTGACCGACCCTGAACAAGGGGAGCAGTCATGAAACTGAAACTATTATGGGTACCCTTGGCGTTACTGACGGCACTGTTAAGCCTCGCCTCCACTCAATTGGGGCAGTGGGATGTGAATGTTTCCATGCTTTGGCAGTCGTTGTGGTCGCTGGATGACAGTGCGTCGATTGGGGTGGTGATGCATTTAACCTGGTGGCCGCGCTTGGTCACCGCATTGCTGGCGGGGACGTGTTTGGGGCTGGCCGGTACCTTGATGCAACAGGTTTTGCGCAACCCCTTGGCCTCGCCCTCTACGCTGGGGGTGGCGAATGGCGCCAGCTTGGCGCTGATGCTAGCTACGCTTTATGCCCCTTGGCTATTGACTTGGTCGAGCGCGATGGTGGCGATGTCTGGCGGGGTGCTGACTATGCTGGTGGTGTTTGCGCTGGCATGGCGACGCGGCCTATCGCCCACCGTGGTGGTGATCGCGGGTTTGATTCTAAATCTATACTGCGGTGCGCTCAGCACTGTACTGCTGTTGATGAATCAAGAAGCGCTACACGGCATGATGGTGTGGGGCGCGGGCTCGATGGTGCAAACCGACTGGCACAGTGTGCAAGCCTTACTGCCACGTGTTGGATTGGCGGTCGTGTTGATCCTTGCCTTATTAAAGCCGCTCAACGTCTTGAGTCTTTCGGATGAAGGAGCGAAAAGCTTGGGCGTATCACTGGCGAAAATCCGCGTAATTGCTCTGGGGCTATCGGTGCTTCTGACCGCGTGGGTGGTTAGCTTGATTGGCGTGATTGGCTTTGTCGGTCTCGCCGCGCCCGCGATTGCGCGCTTATGTGGCGCACGTAAGCTCATCACCCGATTGAGCCTGGCGATGATTTTAGGCGCATTGATGTTGGCAGCCACCGATTTGGCTGTCCAACTGTTACCTGGCCGCCGGGCCATGATGGTGCCCACTGGGGCGGCGACGGCAGCGTTAGGGGCGCCTCTTCTTTTGTGGTTGTTGCCACGGGTGTCACTGGGGAATCGTCAACGCCAACAGATGCAATCGGGATCGCCCGCACCGCGTCAGGATTGGCCGTTAGGCCGAACGTTGATGTTACTGGTGTTAGGTGTGGTGATTTTTGCCACCGTATCGCGTCAAAGTGAGGGCTGGCAGTGGCTGGCGCTCAGCGGCGATTGGTCTTTGTTGGAATGGCGCTTGCCACGCTTGCTGGCGGCGGCATTGGCGGGCGGTGTGCTTGCTGTTGCGGGTGCCGTGCTTCAGCGTTTAAGTGCCAACCCGATGGCGAGCCCTGAGGTGATGGGGATCAGTGCCGGCACGGCGCTGGGGCTGATTGTCACTATTTTTGCGGGCATGGGCGCGTCTATGCTGAGTTTGTATGTCGGGGGATTAATCGGTGCCGGCGCAACCTTGGCGTTGATTGTACTACTCAATCACAAAACCGGCTTCCAGCCAGAAAAGGTGTTGCTCACTGGCGTAGCCATTGCCGCACTGATGCAAGCGGTACAGAGCTTCTTGATGGCGGGCGGCGATCCTCGCGCGTATCAAGTCCTCGCTTGGATTTCAGGCTCAACCTATTATGTGACCGACAGCACAGTGACTACATTGGCCTTGGTTGCGGCGGTGCTGGTGGCACTGGGATTGATGTGTCAGCGGTGGCTCGATATTTTGCCGCTCGGTGGCGAAACGGCTCAATCGCTAGGGGTAAAGGTAGGGCGTGCCCGCATGCTGTTGCTGGCCCTCGTCGCGGTCATGACCGTCAGTGCCACCTTGGTGGTAGGGCCGCTTAGTTTTGTCGGCTTGATGGCTCCGCATATTGCGCGCAGTTGGGGTGCGAAAAATGCCCGCGCGCACATGATCACCGCCGGATTGATTGGCATGGGATTGATGCTGTTTGCCGATTGGCTAGGACGACAATGGCTGTATCCGCAAGAAATGCCAGCTGGGATCATTGCTTCCTTGATAGGCGGGCTTTACCTCATGGTTGTGTTACGTAAGCTATAGTTTTAACGTACGGTGATCGACAAGATCGCCTCATCCCTAACTAAAGAGATGCAGTTTGCATCTCTTTTTGTTTGAGGAGCCAAGAGAATGAACAGTGATTCCATGCAGCGTGTGGCGGTTGTCGGCGCAGGTGGCGCGATTGGTGAAGCTTTTTGCCGCGCATTGCTCGACAAGCCATCCATTCAGCAAGTCTTTGCCTTGGGGCGTCACCCCGCGCTACTTGCCGAAATAAGTGAAAAGGTCACCCCGGTGACAGTGAACATTCGCGATGACGCATCGATACAAGCGGCGGCCGAGCACATCGACGACAACAGTCTAGACGCGGTGATMATTGCCTCGGGGATGCTTCATGATGATGCGGTCAGCCCAGAAAAACGCCTCGCGGCGTGCAGCAGTGAGGCCATGCACCAGCTGTTTGATGTGAATGCCGTTGCGCCGCTGCTGTTGAGCAAACATCTAGCGGCCAAACTGAAACGTAACGCTGAGGCGAAGCTCGCTATCTTGTCGGCGCGCGTGGGCAGTATTAGTGACAACCGTGCGGGCGGTTGGTACGCCTATCGTGCAAGTAAAGCGGCGGTGAACATGCTGATCAAATGCATGAGCATTGAACTTGGCCGCCAGGACAAATCATTGACCGTGGTTGGTCTGCATCCGGGGACCGTCGATAGTCGTTTATCCGCGCCATTCCAAGCCAATGTTAAGCCCGGTAAATTATTCAGCCCGGCTCAATCGGCTGGCTACTTATTGTCGGTATTGGATGGCCTAGACAGTCGTCATACTGGGCGTCTGTTTGCGTGGGACGGGGAAGAAATTGCCCCATAGGTTGGGGCATTGTTGCGTTATTTCCAATGCAATGGCTGCTCCAAAGTCGACAAAGGCTTTTCCGTGCCAAGCCCTATCATTTCATCATATGCCGTGTCAGTGACCAATACATATTGCGCGGCAATAACCCATTCAAAATCATCTTTTACCGCCAGCAAGCTGCGAGATAAATAAGGTTTATCGCCTTGATAAATTAGCTTCTGCTCCACCGTATCGCCGTGACGCAAAAAGGCTATTGCTTGATATAACATGCCATCAATGCCGCGGATCTGAATCTTGTCAATGTTGTCGTAATTTATCAGTTCGCTCAGTTGTAAATTCATCACTCGTCCCTGCAGTTAGGCCTTTCTCAACCACTACGAGCCATGCAAGCACGCGGATCCCTCGAGGGTGAGGCATTACCCGTAGCGACAGCCTTTTGAACGCACAATGTAAAATAAATGTTACGCAAAAGTAAAATTAAAACCGAGGTGAGGAGATGATTTTCTCTGCAAAGTCGACGTAATCTGTGAGTAACGGAAACATTGCGTAAGGCTAAGGGCCGCTTTTTACGCCAGACAACGACACAAGGCGGTGAACGTGAAACAGAGTAAATACGAATCCAAACCACTTGATGAGCTAGGTCGTGTAGCCTGGTCGGCACAAGAAAACGATGTATGGCTACAGTTAGTCACACGGCAGCTTGCGTGTATCAAGGACAAAGCGTGTCAGGAATATCTCGACGGTTTACGACTGCTCGACTTGCCGCATGACACGGTGCCACAGATCCCAGATGTCAATGCAGTGTTAATGCGAGAGACGGGCTGGCAAGTGGCCCCCGTGCCTGCATTGATTGATTTCGACCATTTCTTCGCCTTATTGGCGGATAAAAAATTCCCCGCGGCGACCTTTTTGCGCACCAAAGAAGACTTTGATTACTTGCAAGAGCCGGACTATTTTCATGAGATCTTCGGTCACTGTGCGATGCTTACCCACCCAGCGTTCGCTGAATTTACCCATATGTATGGTCAACTGGGCAAGAAGGCCACGCCCAAAGAGCGCGTCTATCTTGCACGCTTGTATTGGTTTACGGTCGAATTTGGTTTACTCAGTGACTCGCAAGGCAATCGCAGTATTTATGGCGGCGGGATTTTGTCTTCACCGGCGGAGACCGAGTACGCCTTTAATAGCGACAAAGCGGTGCGTAAGCCTTTAGAAGTGATAGATGTCATGCGCACGCCATATAGGATTGACATTATGCAACCCATTTACTTTACCATTGAGTCGATTGACGATTTATTTGCCATCAGCCAACGTGATTTGATTGCTGATGTGCATCAAGCCATGGAACTGGGCCTTCATGCGCCTTTGTTCCCGCCTAAACCGAAAAAGACAGAACAGCAAAAGGAAACGCAACATGTCTGAATTAACTGAGTTGAAATGTGAAGCCTGTAATATTGATGCCCCTTTGGTCAGCGCTGAGGAAATGCCGGCGCTGCTCAAAGACATTCCGCAATGGCGCAAAGTAACACGAGATGGGATTGATCAGCTCGAACGTGAGTTCACCTTCCGCAACTTCAAATTGGCGTGGGCGTTTGCCAACCAAGTGGCTGAGTTGGCTGAGCAAGAAGGCCACCATCCTGCTATCTTGCTGGAGTGGGGTAAAGTGACCGTGACTTGGTGGTCGCATAAGATTAAAGGCTTGCACAAAAATGATTTTATTTGTGCGGCGAAAACCGACGGCATTGCGCCTGAGTAAACCAAAAAAAGCCCCGAGAGTGATCTCGGGGCGTATCTTTTTCGCTCACTTGCTATCTATCCCTGTCACGCAAGTATCAATCCTGCGCCGCCAATGCTTTTCATTGGCATAACTCTAAATAGAGCAAGATAAACTTCAAAAGTGACGCGGTCACTTTTTCGTGTTGTTCTTACTCTTCTTCGTCGCTTGTGTCTTTTTGTTTGGCGGCAAAATACTGCGCCAATACGTCGTCGGTGAGCTCGCCTTTTTCCTCAAGCGCTTTGAGTTTTGCCACAATCGCTTTTTGTTCGTCGAGTGACGGTAACGAATCCGGCTCGTGCTCGGGGGCATCATCAGCGAGTTGGTTTAAGATATCCATGATTTATCCTCTTAGTGTCTTTGCGGGAAGCGTAGCAAAATTCATGATTTCTCCCAAGTAAAAGGCACTATCTTGGTAGGGAAATGGACTTAACATACTCACTTTAATCAAAAAAACGATCAAAAGTCCTTCCTTTGGTCTAAGTTTGTACTAAGGGATCGTTTTGGGGGGAGTACATTGTGAGTGAGATTTTTTTTTCGTGCCAGCCGATCTTTGACGACAAGCAAAATCAGTGGGGTAGCGATTTATTATTTCGTGAAGGGTTACAAAACAAATTTCCCTCGATTGATGAAGATACTGCAACATCACGGATTCTAAGTGCTAACTTTCTCTCGGGGAAGGAGCTTGATGATGATTTGCGCTATGTCGTGAGTTTCTCAGAAACGGCCTTATTAGATGAGATACCCTTTTCTATTCCTGTCGCGCGTTTGGTTCTCTATATTACGGAGACGTGCAAAGCAACGCCTGTACTGATTAAACAGCTAGAGGCCTACCGAAAAGCAGGGTTTACGATACAGGGTGACAGCACTGTGTTTACTAACCGCTGGCAGCGGCATTTGCATCTGTTTGATGTCATTACTGTCAGTATGGCAAAAGAGGAGCCGATGAACTGGGTTAGCACAATGTCGGATTATCCAGACATCCGGTTTCTTGCTAAGAAAGTTGAAAAGAAAGAAGAGTTTATGCTGGCCAAGCAACTTGGGTTTAGCCTGTTTCAGGGCTATTTTTTTGAACAACCGCAAGTAAAAAGTCATAATGATGTGGCGCCATCCGTGATCAGCTTATTAGATGCTTGCATCGTGATTAATCGTAGTCCTCATGTTATTGATGAAATCACTGACGTGATTTCTCGTGATGTCTCGTTACTCTATAAAGTTGTAACCAGTGCGAACATCCTGGCTAAATCGAAAAAAAAGCCGATCACAAACCCGAAGCAAGCGGTTGTCTATCTAGGGCTCGAGTCGTTGCGTCGGTTAATATCCTTACTCATTATGTCGAATATGAATCATCAAGAATGCTCTCATTTGCAGACATCCTCTATACTCCGTGCCATCTTTATGCAACAGGCGGCGCCAATGATAAAAGGTATGGATCCTGATGAGGCCTTTTTAGTTGGTGCCTTTTCACTGCTTGATGCTATGTTGGCAGCGCCAATGGAAGATTTAGTTGGGAAACTTGATCTCGACCAAGAAGCGAAAAATGCACTCTTGTCTCAATCAGGACGTTATGGTGAATTGTTAATGTTATGTAAGCACATTGAGCATGCCAATTGGGAGTGGGTCGGCTCAGTATGTGAGAAAATGACGTTAAAAGAACGTGCTGTACTCAAAGCTTTCGATAAAGCACGTTTTCAAACTCAGACCTTGGCTGCAACGATGCAGGTGTAAATGATGAATCAAGTAGGGATGCGGCTAGCCGTCGTTTTAATGGTATTGGCGACCTTATTACTGGGCGTTTTCGGATACTATAATTATCACGTTGCGAAAGAACGCCTTGAATCAGACATGAATCAAGACATTAATTCGATTACCCAACGTTTAAAGCAGCGGTTACCAACGTTAATGTGGAACTATGACTTTAATAATGTACAAAATGATCTAGATAGTGAAATGGGATCACGCTATGTACACCGTTTAGAGTTAACTGACTCTAATGATCAGTTTCGTTATGTGACTGACTCCAAAGGTATGCGCTCCAGTGACGAGTTAAATAAAGTCATCGTTCCAATGGTTTACAATGAAACCAGCCAGTCTGTCCAGGTGGGTAAACTAATCATTTATCAAGATAGTCGTTATATTAATAGAGAGTTAAATACAGAAGTGCTCCGTACAGCGACACAAATCGTACTTTTGAATCTATTAGTGGTTTTTTTTATTTGGAAATATGCCAAGCAAATAAATCGTGCAGAGAGAAGTCGCGCATATTTGGATACCGTTATTCATAGTTATACGGATGCTTTGTTAGTGCTGGGCGAAAAACACCGCATTATTACAATCAATGAGTCGGCAAAAAAGCTTTTCGAACTTGAGTCGGTTCCCGACGAAGCAATCAGTTTATCCACGATAATTTCTCGTGTTACGCCTAATTCTCGTGGATATTTTTCTCAAGCTCTTTACGGCTTGAATGGACGTGTTGAACGCTCCTATGAAATAGAGACTGACGGGGGCGTTCGCGTTGTACAAGTGAAATCGACCCCCATTAAAGACGAAGATCCTCGCGCACTTAATGTCGCCATTATACGTGATATCACTGAGCAACATCTGGACAAGCAAAAAGTGTCCAAAGGTGCTGAGCTTTTCTCGGCGATGAAGAGTTTACAAGATAAATTTTTGATACGTGAGGACTTTAAAAAGAGCTTTAAAGATGTGTTAGACATTCTACTGCGTATTGGTGAGAGCAATCATGGTATTATTGTTGAAGTCGGCCATCATGACGATGATGATATAGATTACAACATCCCTTACCGTATTTTGGCACAAACGCGCCTGGTTAAAAATAACTTTATTGGTGAGGAATTTGTTCGTAGCTTAATCGAAGATATTATTGAGACGAAACAGAGCAAGCGTAGTCTGCAGATGGCAGGTGTTGCCGGTAATAACCAGAAAATGATTGTTAATGTGTTTGGCACGCCGCTCTACATGTCAAATCAAATGGTTGGTGTGGTTTGCCTTTTTGATGAGTCTACGACATACAATGAAGAGTTACAAAGCTGGATAGAGCCGATTTTATCAAGTTTGAGTTCGATGGTGCACTTTGTGCAACAGAAAGCACTGAACGATATGATTTCACGAGAAATGGCGCGAGCGAAGGAACAAGCTGAGCGCGCAAATGAATCAAAAACTAACTTCTTAGCAATGATGAGTCACGAGATTCGCACACCCATGAATGGGATTGTGGGGATGTCTAATCTATTGATGGAAACGTCGCTTACGCAACAGCAACGCTATTTTGTTGACACCCTACAGAATTCGTCGACGGCATTATTAAATATTATTAATGATGTGCTCGATCTCACCAAAATAGAAGCAGGTAAAATGACGCTTAGCAAGCAGTCGGTAGATTTAGCTGAGATCGTACATGAATCTCTAAGTATATTTACGGCGAAAGCGGCTGAAAAACAATTACGTCTCCATTGCTATATCGACCCCAACATGTCATGTGACATTAAATTAGATGCGATGCGTTATAAACAAGTGATTATTAACCTTGTTGGTAATGCAGTGAAGTTCACTAAGCGCGGTCATATCTGTGTTAATCTATTTCAAACGCATGATGATAGTGGCATCACCAAGCTTGTCATGGAAGTCGAGGATACCGGGATTGGTATTCCGGAAGATCGTCATGATGCTATTTTCGAGAATTTTACGCAAGTTGATAACTCGTATTCTCGCTCTTATCAAGGAACCGGCCTGGGCTTGCCCGTCTGTCGCAAGCTTTTGCGTTTAATGGATGGGGATATTTATATACGCAGTCAAGAAAACCAAGGGACTACTTTTGTCGCGGAAGTGCCGATTAGTGTCCCTAATCCTGATTGTACGCTCTTATCAAGTTACGACTTGAGCAACGCTCTTGAGGGTTATCATATATTTTTAGTCTCTGGCGATAGAATATTGACTAAGACGCTGACTGCTTATTTACAAGGTTTTAATCTCGCGCTGACGCCATGCTCTGATGGACGAAACCTTGAACTGGACGAACCTGAACAGACGGTCCTAATGGTCGATCAAGACAAAATGCAAGGCTGCCAGGCATTTGTCGGCAGTGTGCATAAGTGTATCGCAATCAGTCATGATGGGCATCATGATACAGGAATGGCCACGCTGACTTGTCCCATTTACCATGCTGAGCTTTATCGAGTATTGAACGAAGATGAACATACATTAGTTGATCCAAGTCCGGATGTAGGGCAATACGACAGTATCAATTTTGATCTCAATGTCTTGGTGGCAGAGGATCATCTTGTTAACCAAGAACTTATTGATATTATTTTGGCACAAATCGGCTGCCAACGAGCGCTAGCCGTGAACGGAAAAGAAGCTCTTGAACTGCACAAAAAGACCCCTTTCGATATCATTTTGATGGATTGCCAAATGCCGGAAATGGATGGCTTTGAAGCGACTCGGCAGATCCGTGAATTCGATAAACACACGCCAATTTTAGCGGTAACAGCCAATGCGTTGTCTGGGGATGCTGAGCGATGTGTGGACGCGGGAATGAATGGGCATTTAGCTAAACCGTTTAGTAAAGATCAATTAATTGAACTGTTACTACTTTACGCTAACCCAGACTCGGTCCGTTATGGCGATGATAGCGGCGTTGAAGCTCAGCCCCAAGATGATGGAGAACCTGCCATGAGTGACTCATACCCCATTGACGTTCAGCATGTCAAAGATCAAGTAGGTGATAGTATGGAGCTAGTGACCATGCTACTTAATAAATATGTTAATAATCAAACCCAAGATTTAACCGCGCTGAAGCAAGCATTTGAACAGCAAGATGTGGGTAAAGTTAAAAAACTCGCACACAAAATGAAAGGTGCAGCAGCCATGATCGGAGCGAACGAACTGTCGAAAACGTGTCTAGAGTTGGAAAAGTCACCGCATGAAGATCTGGAATCGTTGCAGCCCTACATTCTTCCTATTGAGAAACAAACAGCATTAATTGTCGAACAAACAGCCAGTTTATCGGAAACATCTTGATACATGCTCTGGCGCTGGTTAGCATAACACTCAGTGCCGGTTAGAATGAAAAATAAAGACCCATCAAAGACCTAGGGTCTGACAGTTGCTGTCGGACTCTAGGTTTTATTGTTAAGGATAAGCTGATGATAAAGCGTTTTGTATTAGTCAGTTGCGCTGCTCTCATCCTTTTTGGGTGTGGTGAGCCAGCGATATCTTCTCCCTCAGAGACGCCAACGCGTCCTGCTAAGTTATTGACTGTGGTAACGAATGAAGAAGGATTAACCCGGGAGTTCCCCGCTCAGGTTGAAGCAGATAACAAAGCGTTACTGTCATTTCGAGTCTCAGGCGTTATTGAATCTATGCCGATAAAAGCAGGAATGGATGTCAAGAAAGGGCAGATGCTCGCGGCGCTTGATAATCAACAGTACTCACTGCAGTTAGACAAAGCGCGTGCACAATACCAGCTTGCTCAGGTTCAATTTAACCGTGCTGATCGGTTACACAATGATAAAGTTATTTCGGAGCAGCGGTTTGATGAAGCGCGTTCGGCACTAAGCGAAGCTGCGGCTGGTCTTGAACAGGCACAAACCAACCTAAATTACACCGAGCTCAAAGCGCCGTATGCAGGCACCGTGTCATTAAGAATGAAAGAGCGCAACGAGTTTACTCAAGCACAATCTCCGGTGCTGCATATTCAATCTAAAGATGTTATTAACGTGAGTTTCCAGTTACCGGAGCGCTACTTTCACTATTTCGCCCAGCATCTTGATACCTTAACGCCGAGTGTTTCTTTTGACACGTATGAGCATCGCCAATTTTCGGCTCAGTTTAAAGAGATCGATACTGAAGCGGATCCAAAAACCGCGTCTTATCATGTCACGGTCAGTCTGAGTCGACCCGATGCGGTCAATGTATTACCAGGGATGGCTGCGAAAGTCCATGTCACCATACCGGCGCAATCACAGCCCCAAATCCCTGATACGGCAGTGGTGCAATCAGACTCAGGAAGTGCGGTTTGGCGGGTGAATGAAGACGGAGAGATCACCTTGGTTCCTGTCGTGCTCAAAAACGGCAAGATTACCTCTGGGCTTGACAATGGCGATGTCATTGTCGCGACGGGTGCGGGCGCACTTGAAGCCGGTGATCGAGTGAGAGCTTGGGTGAAGGAGCGAGGATTATGAGAATAAAATTAATCAAGGTGCTGCTTTGGCTTAGCGTGGTACTCGGGCTAAGCGTTATCAGTGGCTGTCAACCTGATCCGGCGTCTCATTCAGCACCTTTGCCTGTTGTTTCAACTCATACAGTCGCACAACAACAGTTGGATGAGCGGATTGCTTTCCCCGCGGTTGCCGCTGCCGCCGATAAAGCCAAGTTAGCGTTTAGGGTGCCGGGCGAAATTCAAGCCATTAATGTGCAAGCCGGGGATCGTGTGTCAAAAGGACAGGTCCTCGCCCGTCTCGAACCGACGGACTATCGCTTAGCGGTTGAAAATGCGAACGCAAAATTCGACGTTGCTAACTCACAGTATCAGCGTTCGGCACCGCTTGTTGAAAAAGGAATGCTAGCCCAGTCTCAGTTTGATGAACTAAAAGCGCAGCGACAAATTGCACAAGCAGAATTAGCCTTGGCTAATCTCCGTTTATCTTATGTCGCATTGAAAGCCCCCGCTGATGGAGTGATATCGAAAGTGAACGCAGAACCTTTCGAGACGATTGCTCCGGGACAAGGGATTATGAATATTCATGATGCGTCACGCGCTGATATTCGCGTTCAGGTCCCAGATGTTCTTTTTAGTCACAATGCCGGTGGGGATGCAGCATCTGTGCAAACACGCTTGCAACCTAAGGTCGTTACTGAGCAAGGGCGGTCATACAAAGCCACAGTCGATGAATTCACCGCAGAGCCAGATCCCAACAGTGGGGCATTCGTGGTGACGTTGACAATGCCAATGCCTGATGACCAATTCATATTGGATGGCATGCCGGTACAAGTCAGTATTGCTCGTGATGGATTAAAAATGACGCGTACAGGCCTTTCAGTCCCTATCGAAGCGATTTTCAATCAAGATGGCGATCCACTCGATCGCGATCATAGTTATGTTTGGGTCTACGATGAGGCCTCCCAAACGGTAAGCAAACGACAAGTCGAAATGGGCCGCATTCATGGGCAACAGATTGAAGTCGTAACGGGAGTTTCTATGGGTGAGCGTATCGTCGTCGGCGGTGCCAACCATCTGTCTGAAGGACAAAAAGTAGAATTGGCGTCAAAAGAGGAACAAGCATCATGAAGCAAGGTGTGGCGGGTTATTTTATTCAAAACAAGGTGATCAGTTGGATGATCACCCTGATTTTTCTTATCGGCGGCACCCTTGCATTCCTAGGATTAGGGCGCCTCGAAGATCCTGCTTTTACGATCAAAGATGCGATGATCGTCACCAGTTACCCGGGGGCGACACCGCAACAAGTGGAGGAAGAAGTCACCTATCCACTGGAGAAAGCGGTACAACAGCTGACTTATGTTGACGAGGTGAGATCGATTTCTAGCCGAGGCCTCTCGCAAATTACAGTGAAAATGAAACCCAAATATCGTTCAGATGATTTGCCGCAAATTTGGGATGAATTGCGACGAAAGGTCCATGATGCCCGAGGCGAGTTACCGCCTGGCGTTAATCCACCTTCAGTCAAAGACGATTTTGGCGATGTATTCGGCATCTTACTTGGAGTAACTGGAGAGGGTTACAGTTACAGCGAGCTAAAAGATTATGTTGATTTTTTGCGTCGTGAGCTGGAGCTTGTTGATGGCGTGGGCAAGGTACAAGTTAGTGGGGCTCAGCAAGAACAAGTCTTTGTCGAGGTCTCAATTCAACGATTGAGTAGCCTGGGGATCTCGCCAGATACTCTGTTTAACCTGTTAGCGACCCAAAATCTGGTCAGTAACGCAGGGGCGTTGCGGGTCGGTGATGAATATATCCGTATTCACCCAACTGGCGAGTTTTCTTCTGTTGAAGAATTGGGCAGTTTGATTTTAACAGAAGCAGGTTCCGAGGGATTAATTTACCTACGTGATGTGGCGGATATTAAACGTGGATACCAAGAAGTCCCGCGTCAAATTATTGCTTACAATGGTAAGCAGGCACTCCAGGTTGGGATCTCGTTTGCTGATGGCGTCAACGTGGTTGAAGTGGGTGAAAAAGTAGATAAACGATTAGCCGAGCTGAATAGCGATCAGCCGGTAGGTATTCACGTTCATCATGTTTATAACCAACCTGACGAAGTAGATAACTCAGTCACCGGTTTTGTCTCGAGCTTGGGACAAGCGGTGGCGATCGTAATTGTGGTGCTGTTGTTCTTTATGGGTTTGCGCTCGGGCCTATTGATTGGGCTAGTGCTCTTGCTCACTGTGCTTGGCACTTTTGTGTTCATGTACTATTTCGAGATCAACCTGCAACGCGTCTCTCTTGGTGCCTTAGTGATAGCCCTTGGGATGTTAGTCGATAATGCCATTGTGGTGGTGGAGGGGATCCTTGTCGGACTAAAACGCGGGCGAACACGATTACAAGCGGCGCATGACATTGTTACACAAACGAAATGGCCGTTGTTGGGGGCGACGGTTATTGCGGTCACCGCGTTTGCCCCGATTGGTTTGTCCGAAGACGCGACAGGGGAATACTGTGGAACGCTATTTACCGTATTGCTAATTTCTTTGCTATTGAGCTGGTTTACCGCGATCACATTGACCCCTTTCTTTGCGAGCCTCTTTTTTAAAGAAACGCCTTTAGAAGAGGGCGACGAGGGAAGCGATCCCTATAATGGTATTCTTTTTGTGGTGTATAAGCGCTTTTTAACTGCGTGCATGCACCATGCTTACCTCACTTTGCTGGTGATGGTCTTAGCGCTAGGTGCGAGCGTGTATGGTTTTGGTCATCTTAAGCAGTCCTTTTTCCCTGACTCAACCACGCCTATGTTCATGGTT
Source organism: Salinivibrio sp. MA607 (assembly GCF_001996245.1). Classification (NCBI taxonomy): domain Bacteria; kingdom Pseudomonadati; phylum Pseudomonadota; class Gammaproteobacteria; order Vibrionales; family Vibrionaceae; genus Salinivibrio; species Salinivibrio sp. MA607. The sequence continues at coordinate 18,220 of NZ_MUFJ01000012.1, forward strand.
GATGTGTGGTTACCGGAAGGAACTGATATTCGCGCCACACAAGACACGCTTGACGAAGTGTCAAGCTGGCTCAGCGAGCAAAAAGGGGTGAACTATGTGTCTACCAGTGCTGGGCAGGGATCGCAACGTTTTATGCTGACCTACTCACCTGAGAAAAGCTATGCCGCCTACGGTGAGCTGATAGTAAGAGTAGACCAATATGAGCATGTGAAATCAACGATGGGATTGGTGCGCGAGTATGTACGTCGCCAACACCCCAATGCACAGTTAAAACTGAAACCGATTTCTTTGGGACCATCGACGGGATCTAAAATCGAGGCACGTATTATTGGCTCCGACCCCACTGAACTTCGTGCGATAGCGAAAAAAGTGGAAGCGCGGCTGCATGATGATCCCGATGCCGTCAATATTCGCCACGATTGGCGCAACCGTACCAAGGTGCTGGAACCTGAATTTAATGAAAGCCAAGCACGTCGTTATGGGATCACCAAAAAGGATGTCGACGAGCTACTGGCGATGACATTTAGTGGCAAGCGGATTGGTGTTTATCGTGATGGTACCAATTTAATGCCCATTGTTGCGCGACTGCCGGATGAAGAGCGCGTCAATATCAATACGCTTGAAGGAATGAAAATCTGGAGTCCAGCATTGCAAGATTATATTCCCTTGCAGCAGGTCATCCTGGATTATGACATGCGTTGGGAAGATCCGATCATTATGCGGAAGAATCGTAAACGTATGCTAACTGTTTTGGCCGACCCTGATCCATTGCGAGAAACGACCGCCGCGACCGTATTGAGCCGTGTACGTGCCGATATTGAATCGATACCGATGCCGGATGGTTACAGCATTGAATGGGGCGGTGAGCATGAGTCTTCCAAGGAGGCGAAAGAAGGACTGTTTAGTATTATGCCGCTTGGCTATTTGTTCATGTTCTTGGTCACTATTTTGCTATTTAACTCAGTGAAAGAGTCGGTCATTATTTGGCTAACGGTACCGCTGGCCGTCATCGGGGTGACCACTGGCTTATTGTTACTTGATACACCGTTTGGCTTTATGGCTTTACTGGGATTTTTAAGTTTAAGTGGGATGTTGATTAAAAACGGAATTGTGCTAATCGACCAGATAAATATAGAGGTTGAGAGTGGAAAACAGCGATACCAGGCCGTGGTTGATGCTGCGGTTAGTCGTGTGAGACCCGTTTGTATGACGGCAATTACAACCATTTTGGGGATGCTACCCCTATTACCTGATGTATTTTTCCGGCCCATGGCAGTGACCATCATGTTTGGTCTTGGGTTTGCTACCGTGCTGACCTTGATTGTGGTGCCGGTGTTGTATCGCATTTTCTATCAAATTCGTTATCACCCTGAATAACGATCAACCGGCATCGCTTAGCGCGGTGCTGTGTTTTTCAAAGTAAGAAAAACGCCAGCTGTGTATAACTTTAAAGTCATCCACAGAAACGGTTGATAACTCGGTGTATTACCGATGAAATCCGCAGCTTTATTGTGCTTGTATAAAGTCAATGATTTTTCAGTGATTCTTGCACCCGTATCACGGATGTCAGAATGAGTGCGCTGAGCTTTTTGTATTGTCGTTATCGCTAACGATTACTGATAAAAAGCCAGATTATCTGCTGACCGATAATCTGGTTTTTTTCTGCGTTGCCGAGGCTGTTACGGTTAAGCCGACGCGCTAATCAGTGATGTGTTTCACTGATAACGTAAGCTCAAAGGTTGCCATTGGTTCATCACCATGTAAGCTTGGACACGTTGCGACAATCGTCACCGGCTGGTTGATGCGTTCACCTGTCTCTATGGCATTGCCAATCATGGCACTGATTTTTTCGCCATCTTGGCAGGTGAAAATGACATCCCCTTCGGGACGTTTGTGGAAATCGGCTTGTACCGATTTAAACGCAAGGCTAATCTTCACACCGCGCTGCTCTGCCATCGCCATCGCTAGAAAGCCGCCCGCTACATCAGCCCCTACGGCTAAAGCACCAAAATACATACTGTTCAGATGGTTTTTGGTGCGTCGACCTAGCGGAATTTTCATCGTGACATGTTTATCGTCGATCGAAAGGATCTTGGGTCGGCACCAGCCAATCATTGGGACTTTTAGGAAACCGAATAGTGATAGATGCTGATTCGCACGGGTGAGTGGAGACGAGAACATAGACACTCCTTGTTATCTGGTCTTACCTGTAACGCTACATTGATGTTTATTTGTGCGTCAACATTTTGTTAACAAACTTGCGGGCTGATGCCTTTTTTTCGCAGATAACGTAGACAGACATACATGTAATCACAGCGTCTGGATATTGGAGTGTCGAAATTTTTGGTGCGGTGTTTTTGCGTAAAGTATGATAGCATTCGCCGCCTTAAATGGCGCGTGTGCGCCTTTTGCTTTTGATTTACCTTTGGAGTGATACCTTGCAATTTGACGATTTGGGACTCGATAGACGCTTACTGTCGCTCATTGCCCACCGTGGATTTGAACAGCCAACTGATATTCAACGTCAGGCAATTCCTGTTGTGATGGCAGGGAAAGATTTGCTGGCGTCATCGAAAACGGGCTCGGGAAAAACACTGGCGTTTTTGCTGCCTGCGATGCAGCGTGTTTTGCGTTCTAAACCTCTCAGTCGTCGTGATCCACGCGTGTTAATATTGGCACCGACTCGCGAATTGGCCAAACAAGTTTATGGTCAATTGCGGATGCTAACCAGTGGCACGACTCATAAAGCGGCCCTCGTTCTGGGTGGCGAAAACTTCAATGAGCAAGCAAAGGTTTTTCGTCAGTCGCCAACTTTTGTGGTGGCCACACCTGGCCGACTCGCCGATCATTTGAAACAGCGCAACGTGTCTTTATCTGGTTTAGAAATGCTGATCTTAGACGAAGCGGATCGCATGCTCGATCTTGGCTTTAAAGAACAATTGGATAGCGTGAATGCGCATGCTGAGCATAGGTTGCGCCAGACACTGATGTTCTCTGCAACGTTAGATCATCAGCAAGTGACTGAAATTGCTGCCGGTATGCTAAAGTCTCCTAAGCGAGTCGCGGTTGGTGAAGCGGAAAGACTGCACAGTGATATTGAGCAGCATTTTGTACTGTGTGATCACTTGGATCATAAGCAGGCTTTGCTTGAGCACTTGATGAAAGCCAACGTGCACAAGCAAGTCATGATCTTTACTGCCACTCGCGCAGACACGGAACGATTGGCTGAGCGATTTACACAGGCAGGGTATAAAGCGATTGCGTTGAGTGGTGAGCTAAACCAAGCATCACGTAGTCGTATTATGAATGAGTTTGAGCGCGGCTTTCATGAGGTGTTGGTCACTACCGATGTTGCGTCACGCGGCTTAGATTTGTTGAATGTGTCTTTGGTCATTAATTTTGATATGCCAAAACACGCTGAGGAATATGTGCATCGCGTGGGACGGACTGGTCGGGCAGGGCACCAAGGCCTGTCTTACTCACTGGTTGGGCCGAAAGACTGGCGAAGCTTTAAAAATATTGAAGGCTTCTTGCAACAAAAGCTTGAATTTACGGCAATAGAAGGCCTAGAGGGTAAATTTAAAGGCTTTAAAGAGAAAAAAGTCCCTAATAAAAAATCGCCTGGACCGGCAAAACGCCAGAAAACACCGGTTAAAAAGCAGCCTAAAGCCCCGAAAAAACGAGATAAGAGCTTTTACAACAATGTGCCTGTCGGCGATGTGCCGTTAGCAAAAAAGAAAACAAAACCTGAATCCTAACGCCACAATACGTCTATCTTTTGTCGTGACTATCCGCTGTATCCCTCTGGTGCAGCGGAGTCGACGAGCCTAATAATCTTTTATTACCATTTCAGCTTTTCTCAATCAGTTAGCTCAGCGATTTTTACAATAAACACCTAGCTAAAACTGCGCATTGTCACGTTTAACTTTGTGAGTTGATGAAACTTTATCTGTCGAAGTGTCGATCTTGCCAAAAAAAGCGCTTTTCTTTGCGTTAGATCGATTCTATAGCTGATTTTTAGCTCATGGAGTCGTAGACTATGCGCATCTGTTGATAGTCGCTCATTCTTCAGACGGTTTGAGTGGCTGGCAACTTGGGTTTTTGTCTTTTAATCATCAATGAAACTGGAGTGTTGCTGTGGAAACTGCACTGGTCGTTGCCTTTATTACTGCCGCGGCATGGATCGTTCGTCGTGAGCGTGCCGCACAATAATTTGCTGTAGTCGTCCTTTTTAAACACATGTTTTTAGGCAGCAAATAAAAAAGCCTTCTCCTTTGGAGAAGGCTTTTTACATACAATACATTTTTATGAGAATGTGATTTCTGGACGCTTCTATGGTGATGTGTTAGCTATCGTAGTAATCCCCGTCAGAAACATCGTGAAAGTCTTCTACCTGACTGGCTGCTTTAAAATCAGCAGCAGGTTTTAGCTTACGCCGCCGCAATAACGCGACCTGCTCCTCTAAGCGGTGAGCTGTTTCAATGTTACCTTCTTGATAGGCCTCTTGTATTTTTCTCTCAAATTCACCAATACGCTGAGTCATCACCATCGTTATACCCTCCGACAGTCCTCACGTACAATGACGACGAGCGTCAGACGTGAGTGTTACACCACGCACTAAAGACGCCCACTTTTTACCAGAGTGGTACGCCTCTACGTTTAGTTTAGCTTAGATTAAAATTTTCACCAGCGAGAGAAGATCACACTGGTATGATCACGCTGTAGAAGAAGAGCAACGAATCACAGGCTATTAATACAGGTATCTGACTGAGAAAATCAAGCGGTTTTGCTCTAAACCATTAGCACGCCAGGTCGCGCCGAGAGATAACGCTTCTGTTGAGTGAAAACGACCACCAATTTCGACAAGGCTGGTGCTATCGTCTTGGTCAAAAATAATCGAACCGACATAAAGGTTCGCCTCAAAGGGCGGTGCGATCCAGGCTCGCATACCACCACCGATGACCGTCGCCAAATCGCCGGCATCATGCCTGTCATCCTCTGGGCGTCTAAACCACGCACCTTCAAGTTCGCCGTATAAATCAACAAATTCGTTAATAGGAGCATGAAAACCAACCCCGCCAGAGGTATACCAGTCCCCTTCAAATTGCGTATTCCCTTTGACGACAAAATGCGCCCCTTCGGTAAACGTAAAACGTGCTAAACCACCCAGCCCACTAGGATTGCCTAATGCATTGACTTGAATATGGTTATAGTCAAAGTTGGTCGCCTGGGCGGTTGGAACCCAAAGGCATATCGCCAAGAGTGCGCTAGTGGTTAGGCGTGTGATCACGTCATTTACTCCTTTTATATTTAATGATCAGTGTAATAGCTTCTGTATGACAAGTGCAATAACGAGGTCGTGTTTGCAGTGGGAATTCTCTTGTCGTGCACCGCAACGGAAATACTGCCTATTTCTCCCTGTCAATTTTTTTAAAACATTGATGACTACTTCTCTGTAAAAAAATATTTGCACACGCAGAGATGTCAGGTTAGCGTAGACGTGTAACCATAAGAACGTAAGCCCATCAGTGGCCGCATTAGCGCGTAAACGATAAAAGCAAACACAGGACAAGCCCATGAGTGTACACCCAACGGATGACGTAAGAATCCAGCAAATAAAAGAACTTCTTCCGCCGATTGCTGTATTGGAAAAGTTCCCCGCAACAGAGGCGGCAGAGCAGACCGTCGTAAACGCCCGTCAGGCGATTCACCGAGTGTTAAACGACGATGATGATCGCTTGGTGGTTGTGGTTGGTCCTTGCTCGATTCACGATCCAGATGCCGCGCGAGACTACGCACGTCAACTTAAGCAATTACGTGAAACCTTAAGTGAGGATCTCGAAGTTGTCATGCGGGTTTATTTTGAAAAACCACGCACTACCGTTGGATGGAAAGGTCTGATTAATGACCCTTATTTGGACAATAGTTTTAAAATTAATGATGGCTTACGCTTAGGGCGCAAACTGCTCCTCGATATCGCCGATACTGGCTTACCTGCAGCGGGTGAGTTTCTCGATATGATTACCCCACAATATATGGCGGATTTGATTAGCTGGGGAGCAATCGGGGCGCGAACGACAGAATCTCAGGTGCATCGTGAGCTAGCGTCAGGCCTGTCTTGTCCGGTGGGGTTTAAAAATGGAACGGATGGCAATATAAAAATTGCCACGGATGCGATTCGCTCTGCCAGTGCCCCTCATCAATTTCTGTCTGTGACCAAGTATGGCCATTCAGCGATTGTCGCGACGGCCGGTAATGAGGACTGCCATTTGATTTTACGCGGGGGCAAAGTGCCAAATTACAGTGCCGGAGACGTGGATCAGATTTGCAGCGCGTTGACGGGCGCGGGACTGCGTCAAAAAGTAATGATAGATTTAAGTCATGCAAACAGCAGCAAACAGTATCAAAAACAAAAAGACGTCTGTGAAGATATCGCGGGCCAAATCGCCGCTGGAAATCAGGCGATTTTCGGTGTGATGATTGAAAGCCACCTGGTCGAAGGTCGACAAGATTTAACGGATGGTCAGTCGCTTACCTATGGTCAAAGCATCACAGACGGCTGCATTGGTTGGGATGATACCGAGAAGGCACTACACCAGTTGGCAGCAGCTGTTCGAGCGCGTCGAGAAAAAGCGGCTCGTCTTAGTGAGTCTGCCTAATTGGTTTGTTCGCCGAGGAAAAATGTTCGTCGATAAAAAAAGCCCCCAGCGTTTGGGGGCTTACTCTTAACGACCAAGGTTAGCGGCTAGCGCTAGCCGTCTCTATCTCTTTATTTTTGAAAAATCGCTTGGAATTCGCGTTTCAAGCCCGGCTTTAAGCGTGCTTGTTTAAGCTGTTTAGCTAAATCTTTGACACAAGAGCTAAGTACATCGTCGAGTACTTGGGCTTTGTAGTTTTCTTTCGCCTCGTCAGACATATCACTTAAGTCGACTTTCTCGAGTTCGCTCAGCGCATCGATACCTGCATAACTTTGGCTAATCGCAACGAGCGCATGAAATTGGTCATAGTTATCGAGAATATTTTGTGCGCTGGCAGGCAGTATTTCCCACGCTTCTTTGACACTTGAACTAGAAGCATCATGGACAGATGCGATCATTGCGTATATGGCCTCAGGCGCTTGCTCATAGCGAATCACGCACTGCAGCTCTGGGGAGAAGCTTTCAAAACTGACTTGTGTTGGGTTTGCATCGGTATCAGACATACACCGATTCTCCTTATGATTTTTTAGATGAGGAAGAGCGTGTTTTATGATCGGTGTGGTGCGCGTCCGGATCCTGTTTGGTCTCAGCACGATTCTGTTCAGGCAGTGGGACAACGGTATCCGTTAACAAGGTAGCTCGGTTTTCGCCGGCGAGTAGGCCGCCTTTTTCAATGGTTAATTGTTCGGTGTTAAGTACGCCTTTCATTTTTCCTTGTGAAAGGATATCGATGGCATCGGCATCACACTGACCTTCGATTAACCCATTGATAGTGATATGTTTAGCGTGAATGGTACCGCGAAAATGGCCAGAAGCAGAAATAACAACAGCATTGGCTTGAGTAATATTTCCCTCTCCAAACCCATCAATTTGAATGTCACCTTCAAGATCGATATCACCCACCACTTTGCAGTTTTTGGCAATGATAGATAACCCATGATTTGGATGAGATTTTGAACTAAACAGGCCCATGTCGTGCTCTCCACATACTTCATTTCGTCAAAGTATACCATTAGCCACGCTTTGATGGAGGATGATCGGCGGATAAGCGCGTGATAAAGATGTGATCCCGCTACCAGTATTCGGGGTTGCTGAGTGGCTCGTGTGTTCCCTAAGGCAGTGAACAGCGATTGCTTGCATCACCGTCAATTGATATAAAGCCAATCATTTAGCCGAATAGAGACATCAACTATGTCCATCTCTACTATGTCAATACAGCTTTCCCCGTACCAACAGCGTATTATTGGCTGCTTGCTTGAAAAAGAAGTCACGACGCCAGATCACTATCCGCTGACTTTAAATGCGCTGACCACCGCAGTGAATCAGAAAAGCAATCGCGATCCTGTTTACGATATGTCGGACTCAGACGTGCTGGATGTTATCCATCAGTTGGAAGAAGCAAGGCTTGTCAGCCCGCAAGAGGGGAGCGGAAGTCGTGTGACAAAATACCAGCATCGGTTTTGTAACACGACATTTGGTGACTTGACGTTTAGTGAACAGCAAAAAGCCATTATTTGTGTACTGTTACTGCGTGGCGCGCAAACACCCGGAGAACTAAGAACTCGAACGCAACGTTTGTGCGCCTTTGATGACATGGCGGACGTCGAAGCAACACTGACAAGCATGGTTGAGCAACAGTGGGTGCAAAAATTACCCCGTGAAGCGGGTAAGCGAGAATCACGGTACAGGCATTTGTTTACCGATGCGTCGATTGATTCGTTGATGCATTCAGAGGATGAATCAGAAGCGGTTGGCGCGTCTGATAACGTCTCCCTTTCTCAACGTGTCACGGCACTCGAGCAAGAGGTATCAGAGCTACGTCAACTGTTAGGTACACTGTTGGGGCAGTAATTGAGCATGGACACGCCTTGGTTTGTGTATTTGATTCGAACGCGTCAAGGCCACTTGTATTGCGGTGTTACCACTAACGTTTCTCGTCGTTTCGCACAGCATTCAGCCGGAAAAGGCGCCCGAGCATTGCGAGGTAAAGGTCCACTATTATTGGCGTGGCAGTCAGAGCCCATGGAAAAACGGGCTGCGATGCAACGCGAATGGGAGATTAAACAGTGGCCTAAGGAACGTAAAGAAGCGTTATGCCTTCAGCAATAGCACGTCGCTTTGATTCTCTTAAATTGTACAAATAAAAAAATTTGTACAATTTTGATCTATCCTCTACCTTTACTTGTACAAGATAATATAAATGTACAAGTGCGGCACCCGTCGCACAGTGAGTGTAGAGGTAAGGCATGTCGTTTCCAGTTGGTGTAAGCGCCTGTGTGATCGGTGAAAAAGTCCGCTTTGACAGTGGCCATAAGCGGAGCACATTCGTCACGAAAGAGTTAGGTCCTTATGTGGATTTCGTGCCCGTGTGCCCTGAAGTGGGGATTGGTCTTCCTGTTCCCCGTCCGGCGATTAGGCTGGTCGATAAAGGCGATCTTTCTGTAAAGCTTGTTGAAACCAAGGATCAACAAAAAGACTACACGGATAAAATGATCGCGTTTAGTGAGCGTAAAGCGGAAGAGCTGGAACACAAAGCACTCCGCGGATACATCGTCTGCGCAAAGTCACCAACGTGTGGCATGGAGCGGGTCAAAGTGTATCGCGAAAATGGCTACGCCTCTGATATTTCAGGGGTTGGCTTGTACACGCAAGCACTGATGGCGCAGATGCCTTGGCTACCTATAGAAGAAGATGGTCGCCTTAATGATCCTATCTTAAAAGAGAATTTCGTGTTCCGTTTGTTCGCGCTCGATGATCTCTATAAAAGTGTGGAAGGTGGCGTCACTAAAAAAACTCTAGTTGATTTTCATTCCCGATACAAATTGGTGTTGATGGCACACTCGCCCGAACGTTATCGCGAGTTAGGGCGTTTTATGGCGAACATTGGGCATTACGATATCGATGCATTCTTTGAACAGTATCGGACCGCTTTTATGCAGGCGATTGCCATTCGCGCTACCCGTAAAAAGCACACCAATGTGCTAATGCATCTACAAGGTTATTTTAAAAATAATCTCGATAAAGGCCAAAAAGCAGAATTGGCGAACCTTATCCACGCCTATCGTCAAGGCACCATGCCATTACTGGCGCCTTTGACCTTAATTTCACATCATTTACATAATCATCCCGACGATTATCTGGCCAATCAAGTCTATCTCAAGCCATACCCCGACGCACTGAGGTTACGTTATGGCTTGTGAGGGATCCCACACACTCACTATTAGTCAGGTCGCAGAGCAAACGGGCGTTAATCCTGTGACCTTACGCGCTTGGCAGCGTCGTTATGGCTTATTGTCACCAGCAAGAACCGCAAAAGGCCACCGTTTATACAGTGACGATGACGTCAGCACGATTGTGAGCATTCTTCAGTGGTTAGACAAAGGTGTGCCAATTAGCAAGGTGAAACCTTTGTTGGTGCAAACGTCCGCATCTATCGATGTCCAAGACAACGGTGTCGCTCGAGATTTGATCGATTGTATTCATACGTTCTCGGTGAGGCGCCTTAGCCAAAGTTTGGACCAACTCTTCAAAGAGTATCCCTTTTACTGGTTGGTCGAGCATGTCATGACACCCGTCGATCAATGGCTCAGTCATCACGATGGAGCGGTCAGTATGCTACAGCGTGATCTTTGGCAAACCACGGTGATTGAACAGTGCCGGTCGGTGATCGCCGCGAATGCCAAGAGAAACACGCGAGCAACTTGTTGGTTGGTATCGCTCAACCCAATCAGTGAGTATCAACGTTTGTTAATGGCGGTAGCTCTTCACGAAAAAGGTTACAACGTCACTATACTTTCACAGGCACACAGCCAGTTAAGTTTGATTTTAGAGGTCATGCGCGAGCAGCAAATTAAAACACTGGCGGTGATGGCAAACCATCGACTTGATCGTACGCAGCTTAACCAACTACGTCTTTGTCTGTCGCAAAATGAGATTGAGGTGGTGAGCCAGGCATTCATTTACTCCGTACACGGTGACGAGCTCGAGGATTTGAGGGAGAACAAGACGTTATGCATCTAGTTTGGTTTCGGCGCGATTTACGTGTGTTAGACAACTTGGCGTTGAGTGCCGCGAGTGCGTCATCTAGCCCTGTTGTCGGGATTTTTATCGAAACACCACAGCAGTGGGCTGAGCACCAGCTTGCACCCACACAAGCCGGACTTATTCAAGCACGGCTCGAAGCGCTGCGTGAGGAGCTAAAAGCACTCAACATCCCATTAGTGGTTGAACGGGCGAATGATTTTACTGAGGCGGCGCGGACAGTGGCAGAGTATGCCACACAAACAGATGCACAAGCGGTATTTGCCAATCATGAGTACGAGCTCAATGAAGTCAAACGAGATGAACGCGTGCAGGCTGATTTAGCTGCCCGAGGGATTGCTTGGCATACCTATGTCGATCGCAATTTATTTGCCCCTGGAACGATAAAGTCAGGCAAGGGAGAAGCATACAAAGTGTTTACCCCGTTTAAAAAAGCGTGCTTGCGCGCGCTTGATAACTTGGACTTATCGCCCCGTAGAGCGCCGTCTGTGCGAGAAGAAACATCTGTGGTGAGAGACATCTTTTCTCAACTCGCCCCGATTGAGTTTGTCTACCCAACCGTAGATGTCTCTGCGTGGGTGAGTGACGAAAAAGGGATCCTTGATTGTTTGCGCGAATACTGTCGCGAGCGAGCGGCAGATTACAAAAAGCACCGTGACTTTCCTGCGATGGATGGCACCAGTCAGCTTTCCCCTTATCTCGCCATCGGCGCCTTGTCACCACGACAATGCTTAGCCCGACTTCAGGCGGAAAACGGCGATTGGCGTGAGCCTGATACCGGCGCTGCTACCTGGTTGTCTGAGCTTATTTGGCGAGATTTTTATCAAGAAGTCAGCGCGCAGAACCCTGCAATTAGCAAGCGGCAGTGTTTTTTAAGCTGGGGAGAGTCGGTGGTTTGGGAAAACGACTCAACCTTGTTTGAGGCGTGGAAAAACGGAAAAACGGGTTATCCGATTGTCGATGCCGCCATGCAGCAACTGAATCAAACCGGCTGGATGCATAACCGCTTACGAATGATCGTGGCGAGCTTTTTAACCAAAGATTTGCTGATCGACTGGCGCTGGGGCGAAGACTATTTTATGTCCAAACTGATTGATGGCGACTTTGCATCAAACAATGGCGGTTGGCAGTGGTCGGCATCTGTCGGCACCGATGCGCAGCCTTACTTCCGGATTTTTAACCCAACAACACAAGGAGAGCGGTTTGATAGTGATGGCCGTTTTATCCGCCGCTGGATTCCGGCTTTAAAATCGGTGCCTGGCAAGCATGTTCATCAACCTTGGCAATGGGCAGAAAAGTACGCTCAATCAATAGATTATCCACGACCTGTGGTTGATCACGCGAAACAAAGAAAGAAAGCGTTAGCCTTATTTGAAGCGGCTAAAAACCAGCCTCAGGAGTCGTTTTAATGGCACATCATGAAACACAAGCCGGAGTGAAGCAGTTTGTGTCTATTTATAAGGCATTAAACAAACGTAACTTAACGTCATTAGAAACTCTTTATCATCCAGAGATCGTGTTTCGTGACCCGGCACATGAGATTGTCGGACTGGCAGCCTTCATTCAGTATTTTACTGTGCTTTATGAGAATGTTACTGACTGTCAATTTGTTATTCATCACACCACGGTCGAAGACGATGACGCATTTGTCACCTGGACCATGACACTCTCGCATCCAAAGTTAGAAAAAGGCAAAGCGCGTCAGGTTCAAGGTTGCTCTCACTTGCGCTTTAGCGAGGGCAAAATTATCCGTCATCGTGACTACTTTGACATGGGCGAAATGCTGTATGAAGCATTGCCTTTACTCGGGCGCTTACTGAAACAGATTAAAACGAGGTTAGGACAATGAAACACGTAGTGATCACAGGCGCGACCTCTGGCATTGGCGAACAGTTGGCTCGAGATTATGCGCGACAAGGCTGGCAAGTCACCGCGTGTGGGCGCAATCAAGACAAACTGTTTGCAATGGCAAATGATCATGCCTCACTCACCCCCTTGGCGTTTGACGCGACCGATAGTGAACAAACCCATCAGGCATTGGGCAAACTCAGTATGGCCCCAGATTTGATCATTTTAAACGCGGGAACCTGCGAATATATCGATCAAGGTCGGGTCGATGTGTCGTTGTTTAAGCGCGTGTTTGATATCAATGTCTTTGGTGTGCTCAATTGTATTGAAGCATTACAAGCGGGTTTTAGTGATGCGACCCATCTTGCGATCGTGGGTTCCTCTGCCAGTTACATGCCGCTACCCCGAGCAGAAGCTTATGGCGCCTCCAAAGCGGCGATCAGCTATATCGCCAATACGTTATCCGCCGATCTTGCTCAGCAAGGAGTGACAGTGTCACTTGTTTCTCCTGGTTTCGTGGAAACCCCGCTCACGGACAAAAATGACTTTGCTATGCCGATGCGAGTCAGTGTTAAACAAGCCTCAGCGGCGATCCAGTCTGGATTAGCCAAAGGCAAGACAGAAGTGCATTTCCCACGAAAATTCACATTTATTCTTAAATTTTTAGCGCTACTGCCTATGTCTTGGCAGATAGCCCTTGCTCGACGTATGACAAGGAACTAAACCATGAAAATTGCCATTATTGGTTCGGGCATTGCCGGGTTAACGTGCGCCCATTACCTTAACAAACAACATGATATTCAGTTATTTGAAGCGAATGACTACCTCGGTGGTCACACGGCGACCGTTGATATTGAGGTCGAAAGTGGTCAATACGCGATTGATACCGGCTTTATCGTCTTTAATGACAGAACTTATCCAAATTATGAGCGCTTGCTCAATGACATCGGGGTTGGACGTCAGCCTTCACAAATGAGTTTTAGTGTGCGCAACGATGCAAACGGCTTAGAATATAACGGCCACAGCTTGTCGTCGTTGTTTGCGCAAAAACGCAATATCGTTAATGTACGTTTTTATCGCTTTCTGGCCGAAATCATGCGCTTTAATCGTCTCGCACGTGACGCTTACGCAGCGAAAGATAGCGCCTCGTCTTCATCATTGAATACCTTAGGGGATTTCCTTAACCAACATGGGTTCAGTGATTATTTTTGTCAAAACTATATCTTACCGATGGGGGCGGCCATTTGGTCGTCAACGCTGTCGGATATGCGTGGATTTCCATTAGCCTTTTTCCTACGGTTTTTCCAAAATCATGGTTTGTTAGATGTAACGAATCGACCGCAGTGGTATGTGATACCAGGTGGTTCACGCGAATACGTGAAAAAACTGACACCGGCTTTTGCCGATAAAATTCATCTCAATACGCCGGTAAAACAGGTTCGACGTGATCAAGGCGCGGTCTATGTCACCACGGATAAGGGCGAGCAGGTGTTTGATCAGGTGGTATTCGCGTGTCATAGCGATCAAGCGCTTGCTATGTTGGCCGATCCCAGTGATGCAGAGCGTGACGTTCTCGGCGCCATTCCTTATCAAGATAATGAAGTGGTGCTACATACGGACACCTCTCTGTTACCTAAGCGACAAGGTGCATGGGCGAGCTGGAATTATCATTTGCCCTTGTCAGAAGAAATAGACACGGATCCGGCAGCTTTGACCTACAATATGAATATATTGCAATCAATTCAGTCGCCTGAGACGTTTTGTGTCACGCTCAATCAAACACACAGAATAGAACCCAGTAAGATTTTACGTCGTTTTGTGTATGCACACCCAGTGTTTAATACCGAGAGCGTCGCAGCACAGCAAAAGCGTCATCAGATTAATGGCCAACAGCAAAGCTGGTTTTGTGGCGCGTATTGGTATAACGGTTTTCATGAAGATGGTGTTAAAAGTGCACTTGACGTGGTGGAGGGCATCAATTCGTGACTGAGTCGGTTGTAACTTTGAATAGCGGTTTGTATGTCGGCCAGGTCCGGCATCGGCGCTATACACCGATCAAACATACGTTCACGTATCCTGTTTTTATGCCGTTGATTGACCTAGACGAACTGGCATTACTGTCGTCACAGGTTACGGGGTTCCGGCTGGGTAAATGGGGCTGGGCGGCCTTTGATTATCGAGACTATTTAGATGGGCGAGAAGATACCAAAGCGGCGTGTCTTGACAAGGTATACACACTCACGGGCGAGCGCATAGAAGGAAAAGTTTATGCGCTGTGTCAGCTGCGTTATCTCGGCGTGTATTTTAGTCCGGCGAATTTTTACTACGTCTATGATCACGACAATAACTGGCGCTACGTGCTTGCAGAAGTCAGTAACACCCCTTGGGGCGAACGCCACTATTACGCGGTTCCGGCCGGTACGCGTTGGGAAAATGATAAAGCGTTTCATGTGTCGCCGTTCAATCCAATAGAACAACGCTATCATTGGCGTCTTCGTCCTCCCCGCGAGCGCGTGCACTTGCATCTTGAAGCGCACCGCGAAGCCAAGGAGTTTGACGCGACACTTGGCCTACAACGACGGCCTTTTACCTCAAAAACATTGGGTAAGTTATTGATCCGGACACCGATAGAGACAGTAAAAGTTCTCATTGGTATTTATTGGCAAGCGCTCAAACTTTGGATAAAGGGCGCACCGTTTTATCCGCACCCGGGTGCGAAGAAGGAGTAATTATGTCTGTAACGGACGTACCTCAAAGTCAACGCACATTGACGCGTAAAGAGCATTACGCGAAGCAGTTGGTTTATACGTTAATGGCACACGTCAAAGATGCTTCCATTTCGCTCGTTGATGAGCAGGGTCAGACCTTGCAGTGCGGAGATCCTCAGGCACAATTACATGCATCAGTCTTAGTCCATGATCCACGTTTTTATACTCGGATTTTGACCGGTGGCAGTATTGCAGCCGCCGAAGCTTATATTGAAGGCTGGTGGGAATCGCCCAGTCTAACCGACGTGATTCGGGTCTTTGCTCGTAATTTGCCGGCGATTGATCGGATAGAAAAGCACACGGGTTGGTTGGTGAGCCTCGGTCATAAACTGGCACATTGGCGCAATCGTAACGAGAAAGACACAGCACGCCGCAATATTGCCGCGCATTATGATCTTGGCAACGATCTGTATCGTCACTTTCTCGATGATCAAATGCTGTATTCCAGTGGGATTTATCCGGAAAAGGAAGCCTCACTAGAAGCCGCGCAAATCGAAAAAATGGATCGTCTCTGCCGACAACTGTCGCTAACGCCTGATGATCACCTGATCGAAATTGGCACAGGTTGGGGTGGCATGGCGATCTATGCCGCAAAGCATTACGGCTGTCGCGTTACTACCACCACCATCTCGGAAGAACAGCATGCTTGGGCACAGGCGTGTATTGCACGAGAGGGGTTAGATAATCAGATCACATTGCTTAAAGAGGATTACCGCGATCTGACCGGCGAGTACGACAAACTTGTCTCGATAGAGATGATTGAAGCGGTAGGCAAAGAATACCTAGATACCTTTGTGCGGAAGTGTCAGTCACTACTCAAGCCGAGTGGTTTGATGGCGATTCAAGCGATTACAATAGCGGATCAACGTTATGACCATTACAGTCGCAATGTCGATTTTATTCAAAAGCACATTTTCCCGGGAGGGTTTTTGCCCTCGGTAAACGTCTTACTTGATCACTTCACCGCCCAAACGGACTTTGTGATGCGGGATTTAAAAGACATTGGTTTGGATTACGCGCAAACGCTAGCTGACTGGCATACCCGGTTTAATCAACAAGCAGAGACCTTGCGGGAATACGGATACGACGATCGTTTTGCGCGCCTGTGGCGTTTTTATTTTTGCTATTGCGAAGGCGGCTTCAGAGAGCGAACCATCAGTGCAGTCCAGCTGTTGCTCAGTCGTCCGGCTTGGCGAGAGGCCTAAATAATGCGTTTTGTGTTGATCTCTTTATTGTTCAACGTGTACTGGTTTTCGGCGGCTATCGGGCCGCCGAGTTTACAATGGTTGATGGGAGCGATGTTACTGGCTGCGATCGCCTATGATCGTACCGTGATCGCTGGGATCTTAACCCTTGCCCCATTAGGCATCATTGGTGACAGTGTGATGCTGTATACGCAGTGGTTAGCTGTCGACACCAGCTCACTGATCATGCCTTCTTGGCTTATTTTACTTTGGTTGGGTTTTTGCGCCTTTGCGTGGCTTATGCGTGAACTCGTGCTCGCTCGGCCAATTTGGTTGATCACATGCATTGGCAGTGTGGGGGGAGCAAGCAGTTATCTCGCGGGAGAGCGACTCGGTGCATTATCATTCCCGCAATCCTTTTGGATAACGGGCGTGGTATTACTCGGCGTTTGGGCGATATACAGTGTGTTATTCGTTGCCTTAATGCGTTGGTTACAACACAAAGTAGAGGCGCGAATGGCGGCAACAAGGGGACAACAATGACAGGATGGAAAGCACTTCTCGCCAGCCTCATTCTCACCATGGCAACTTCCGTGCAAGCTGAGCAGCCAACGACCGGCGGCCCGATGGCCTGGCAGCAATGGCCCGAAGTGGGGGAAGCGACCTTAACTTGGGGCTGGTGGACGATTTATCAATCGTCATTACGCACGCCATCAGGCGATTACGAACCACCATTACCTCATGCTCTGGTGATCACGTATGCCCGTGATATTAGCGACGAGCGCTTGATGAAAGCCACTAACGACCAATGGGCGCATTTAGGTTATTCGGCTTCACAACGTGAACGCTGGCAAACTGCGCTTAATGATGCGTGGGGCGATATTGCCGAAGACGATCGACTTGCGTTTGTTCGCTACAAGGACAAAGGCGTTTTCCATTATCAATCTCAAGGGCAAGATTGGCGCACCACATTAGTGATCGATGACACAGATCTAGCCGACGCCTTTTTAGCTATCTGGTTATCAGAAAACACAGAGTACCCCGATCATCGACGCGCATTATTAGGAGAAGCATCATGACAAAGTGGACCCGCAGTTTTAACCGGGCATGCCTTACCCTTGCAAGCGTTATCATGCTTGCTGCTTGTTCGGCGGATATTGATGATTATCAAGATCGTGAGCCGGCGTTCAACATGTTCGAGTATTTTGATGGACATACCAAAGCGTGGGGCATGGTCCAAGACTTTACAGGGGAGCAAACCCGCCGCTTCGAAGTGGATATTGAGGGAACGGTCGACGGTGACACGCTCACATTGGATGAATCGTTTATCTATGCGGACGGAGAAACCCAAACGCGCGTGTGGACGATTACGCGTCATCAAGATGGTACTTATACGGGGACGGCTGGCGATATCGTCGGCGAGGCAAGGGGTGTCGTTGCGGGTAATGCCCTGAATTGGCGCTATGATTTAGTGGTGCCTGTTGGCGAGAGTGAATATCAGTTCCACTTTGATGACTGGATGTTCCGTCAAGATGATGATCATCTCTTTAACGTGACCTCGATGCGAAAATGGGGCATTGAAGTGGGCAAAGTGACGCTGTTTTTCCAACGCGTCGAACAATAAGTGTGTTTGAGGCGTTATCCAACGCCTCTAGCTAGCCCGATGGCACGCTGAATAACCCAACGGAGCAGTTTAGGGATCGGCGTATTCAGCTCATTTTCTGTATAAGCAATAATGGCCAGGGCGGCATCGGGTTTTGCGTAGCGCTTTAACGCCTTGGCGATGATACGCTTATCGTTCATGTGCGGCTGCTGGCTCGCCACGCCAGCCATCTCGCGAAACAACGGCTCATAGCCATTGTTATATAAATAATGCTCAATATCTCTATCGGGCAGTACCGTCAGTCTTGCTCCTTCGGGCTGATGCTCGATTTGTCCTCGCGCGGTGGCTGCGTACTTCTTTCCTGCCATATCACCATCGGCGACAAGGTGCCATTCAATGCCCAGTGCCTTGGCGGTCTTGATGAGTGGCCTAAGTCCGCTTTGTGCAAACTCAATTAAATGGACACCTTCCGCTGCAAAGTCATAACCTTGTAATCGTGCAAGCTCATTAAATAGCCAGATTTCAGTTTCACCTTCAACCAATAACCAGCAGCGTGCGAACAGTGCGCTGGGACGATGAAAGCGAACGTGGAACGTGACACGCCGACGTTCATCTTGCGTCAGTAGATGAGAAGGGACTTGATGGCTACGTGTTTCCGTGGGATGGCGTACAAGCCGGCGAATATGATCGAGCTGAACGCCAGCCAACAAATCACCGCTATTGGTGGTCAACAGTTTTTGCATAGGCATGAGTTGGATGAGGCGCCATGCCTGATTTAAAAGTGTGGGGTGTAGCCGACCTTCAGGATCTTCAAACAACATAATAGGTCGGGCATTGCGTTTGAGTTGTTTCGGGCCACGCGCCCGCACAAATGCACTCAGTAACCCCATTAATACGAGCCGGCTTTGGTTAGATGTATTGGCGGCAACCGCTTCTAAGGGGTGCATTTGATTATGGGTAATCGACAGTGCGCCAGGAGCATGAATGGGATAGGGGGCGCGGCTATGCTCGTCAGCGGCAAAATAGTGATCGAGTAGCTGACGCATTGCATGCAGACCACTTTTGATTTCCCCTTTGTTAACGTGCCCAGGCATCATTAATAAACGGCGATAGGTATTATCTAAACGTTGCTCAACCCGCGTATTGTCTTTATTGACCATTTGCCCAGGTACCCGCATACGTCGGGCATCACGTACCCTGACAACGGGGTGGATCTGCATTAAATGGCTTGCGAGCGCATCGTTGTCGACCTTTTCAATTATCTCTCCCTGACAAGACAAGAATACACGCTGTACCGAAACTTTACTTTCTTGCATGGTCGCGTTCAGACAGTAATCTAAAGTTCGGCAACCGGCATTTTCACCGTTCCAGAGCGGCTTAAAACGACGATAACGGCGAGCTTTATGCTCTCCTGGAAAACTTTCCTGCCAACGGAGAATAATCTGAAATTGTTGTTCTGGTGCGACGCCAAGGGCATGGTCAACATGAAAGTCAGAGCGTTTAAACTGAGGTTTATCGCCACTGGGATGGAGTGCGAGCTCCAGTGCATCCAAAAGAGACGATTTCCCCCATGCGTTTTCGCCGATCAGCACGGTGAGTTCATCGACTTGGAGTGATAGGCGTCGGATGCCACGGAAGCCTGCAATTTCTATACGGTCTAATCTCATTGTCACCTCTGTTTTAGAGTATGACACCTTGACGAAAAAGGAAACGAAATCGATGGTTATTTTGTGCTATATGCCTGATTTATCGTGACTAACACATAATGCTTCCTCACGAGTGATTGCCCTTCGATTTACCATAGGGTGGCAAGGTAAACCCTGATATAGTGTGTAGATCTGTTACGTGCCCTTTTTAGGGTGATCATCGAGAGAAAATTATGTTGTCGTTTGAAGCCTTACACGTTCTTGATGCCATTGAGCGAAAAGGCAGTTTTGCTGCTGCCGCTGAGTCGTTGAATCGTGCGCCCTCATCGCTGAGCTATCAAGTACAAAAGCTTGAAGACGAACTTGGGTTAGTGATTTTTGATCGTTCAGGCCACCGTGCGACGTTTACTGATGCCGGCCATTTATTGGTTGAGCGAGGGCGCATGTTGTTAAAAGCGGCAGATGAAATGGTGGCGGATGCTGCATCATTGGCTCATGGCTGGGAGTTGGAAATTTGTCTTGCCTACGATGGATTGTTTAAGAGCGACTTCTTTTTTCCGCTGATCGAGCGTTTAGCTAAAAAGAGTAGTACACGACTGAAACTGTCTGAGCAAATACTAGCAGGCTGTTGGGAGGCGTTAGCACAAGAGCGCGCAGATGTACTGATTGCGCCGATCCCCGATACTGTGCCTCAAGGGATAAAAGTACAGCCGCTGGGAGAAATGAGCGCCTATTGGGTTGCCGCTCCCGACCATCCGATACATAAAGAAGCGCGCCCGGTTGAACCCGATGTTCGCGCCAAATACCGTGGCGTCGCGGTTGCTGACACGGCGCGAGGTATGCAGCCGAAAACCTATAATGTGCTGGAAAATCAACCACGCTTAACCGTCAGTTCCATGCATGACAAATATACGGCTATTTTGAATGGCCAAGGCATCGGGACGTTGCCCTGGTTTTGGGTCCAAGACGATCTCAACGCCGGACGTTTAAAACGCCTAAAAGGGGGAGAGCCGTTTCAGCTCAAGTTCGGAGTAGCCTGGAAGCGCAATCGAATGGGCAATGCTAAATCCTGGTTAGTCAGACAGTTGCCCAATTTACTTGCGCCTTACATGCAAGCAGGCGACATACCGATTAATAAGTCCTCGTCTTGAATGAAGAAGGCGCTGGATTGAATTGACCAGCTTTGGTCGCGCGTTGTCTTCGCTTACGCGTTGGATGATAACGGCAGTTGCATATCGACGATGCCATCGGCCATTTGCACATCAATACTAAAGCCGCATTTTTGTGCGAGTGCGATCATCCCTCGATTATTGGGCATGGTCATCCCGGTGATGCGTGATAGGCCTGCCTGGCGGCCATAGTTAATAATGGTGTTCATAAGCACACTGCCGAGACCAACACCTTTTAAATCAGAGCGGACTAAGACCGCAAATTCGGCGTCTGTATTTTGAGGATCGGCCAATAAACGCGCGACTCCCCAGATTTCTTCTCTCCCGGAAGATAGTTGGAACGTGGCCACTATCGCCATTTCACGGTCATAGTCAATTTGAGTCAAATTCGCCAACGCCTCATGATTTAGCTCGCCAACGTCAGAGAAAAAGCGGCGGTATAGATCCTCTTCAGACACTTTTTCGACAAAGGCCTTATGCGTCGGCTCATCTTCGGGAAGAATAGGACGCAGCAGAATGGTTTGTCCGTTTTTAAGCGTGACCGATTGCTCCAATTCTTTAGGGTAAGGCCGAATAGCTAAGCGCTTTTGTTGGCTACCCGCGTAATCTCGTAACCGCAGCGATGCATCCAAAACCGTGAGTTCCTCGCCAGCGACCAGAAGTGGGTGGATATCGAGCTCATCGACTTCCGGGCAATCAATGATCATTTGTGACAATGTCACTAAAAATTGACATAGACGCGGTACATCGATAGCAATAGGAAAGCCGCGTTGCTTGATTTTACCGCTTTTAATCGCGCCTATCACAAGATAGCGCGCCAGTGCCATATTCAGCGGCGGGATCCCGACTGCCGCATCTTTGGTGACATCCCAATCAGAGCCGCCTTCTCCGAGTAAAATGATGGTACCAAAAACGGGATCATTACTGATGGTAACGCGCAGCTCCTGTGCACCCGCTCGCGGAGCCATCGACTGTACCAATAATCCTTGGATGTGGGCGTTGGGAAAAGTGACAGACACGCGATCAAGGATCGCTTGAGCGGCATTAGCGACTTCCGCCCCTGTACGTAAATTCAACATTACGCCTTGTACATCTGATTTATGACGAATATCGGAAGAGCGAAGCTTCACGGCAACAGGATAACCAACTTGTTCGGCAATTTGGGCGGCTTCTACCGCGTCGGTCGCGAGCCAGGTAGATATAACCTGCATACCATAAGCTTCTAAAAAGGGTCGTACCTCATGGGTCGTTAGGGTGAGATGCTCAATGTCTTCTGCTTGTTCGATAAACGCCCGTGCGGCCAATAAGTCATAGTCCATGAGTCCAGTCGAGGTAGGGGTTTCCATTAATTGCTTTTGGTTGCGCCTATACTCAACTAAGTGCATATAAGCAGTCACGGCGCTTTCAGGTGTTCGATAGGTTGGGAAGCCGGCATGCGTGAACGCCAGCCGGGCGACTGTGGCGTCGTCTCCCTCTCCTTGCCAATTCGTTAAAATATTAAAGCGCCGCGCGCGAGGGTTTTCTTTTAATGAATGAATGATGGCTTTGGCGGTCGCCAGTCCAGGTGCCGTGACCGATGGGGAATGCATGATCAAAACCGCGTCGGCCTCATCACTGTTTAACATGATATCTATTGCCGCTTGGTAACGCTGCGTGTCAGCATCTCCGACCAGATCAATGGGGTTCGTATGCGACCAGCTTGCAGGCAAGACCTGATTTAGGGCGTCAAGCGTTGAGTCACTCAAGGTCGCTAGCTTACCCCCAGCATCCATCAGCGTGTCAACCGCCATTACTGCCGGCCCACCGCCGTTAGTGATAATCGCGAGCCGTTCTCCACGTAAAGGAACGGAGTGAGACAGCGTCTCGACCGCGGCAAATAACTCGTGCGTGTTGTTCACACGTAACATCCCAGAGCGACGAATTGCAGCATCGTAAGCGGCATCTAACCCTGTACTGGTCTGACTAAGTTGCTCAAGAGCAACAGATCCACCGCGGGTACGACCACTTTTCAATACGAGAATACGACGATTCCGGGCGGCTGCTCGCGCAGCGGAGATAAAGCGTCGTGCATCACGAATTGAATCGACGTAGAGCAAAATCGCGTCGGTTTTACTGTCGCGACACAAAAAGTCGAGTAATTCGGGGAAATCAATATCACAGGCTTCGCCCAATGAGATAAAGGTTGAAAAGCCAATACGTTTATTTCGCGCCCAGTCCAAAATAGTGGTACAGACGGCAGCCGATTGAGAGACAAAAGCAATGTTTCCTTTGTTGGCCGGCACAGGTGCAAAGGATGCGTTAAGGTTAAGCCATGGTAAAATCATGCCCAAACTATTGGGGCCAAGCACGCGCATGGTGTATCTCTGTGCCACCCGTTGCATTATCGCGTACTGACTTGTGCCGAGTGAGTCGAGCTGGCCGCGCATCCCGGCTGCGAGCACAATGACGAGCTTAACGCCTCTTTCTCCCAATTGTTCGATAAGCGCTGGCGTCGCTTCACCACGGGTACAGAGAACAGCTAAATCGGGGACAAGTGGCAGGTCCGCAATCGTTTTATACGCCAAAATGCCGGCAACCGCTTGATACTTAGGTGTGACAGGCATGATAGGGCCTTGAAATCCACCGGATTGTAAGTTGCGGGTGATAACGTAGCCTGCGCGGTCGCTGCGGTCGGACGCACCTATAACCGCAATAGATTTAGGCTTGAGGAGTTGATCGATGCCGGCCATAGTTTCCTCCGAAAAAGCGTCGCCCAGCGTCATCAACGGTGGGCACATCAATTGGTTAAGCTCTGAAGCCAGTCTATCGGTTCAGCGTTGAAATCAACGGTCTTTTTTAACGCAATGTGATCTGGGTGTGGCAGAAACTGGCTGTTACGATACACTCAAGCTCGTCGTTTAACGTTCTATCTGTGAGCTATCACCGGAAACCTTATGTAACAGGTTAACTTTTGGTTGAATGGCTATTGGGTCGGGGGCACAATGAAACAAATTTGGATAACTGACAGAATCACAATGAAAAAACTGGGCTTACTTGCAGTTGCGCTGCTGCTATCAGGATGCAGTGGTGGTGGTGTGACCACTGAAATTTATAGTCAGACCATTGAGTCAACCGATACGCGCGAGACTGTGAAAACCTCGGCACCACAACCGAAAGAGCGATCCGCATCGAAAGAACGATCTGCATCGAAAGAGGAAGCGGCGCCAGCGCCGAAAAAACAAACCGTAAAAACATCAAGCCAGGGCCCAGGGTATACCATTCAAATTGTGGCACTTAGCCATGATCGCGGGTTTAGTGATTACGCCAAACGGCTTCCAAGTAACAAGCCACTTTGGAGCAACAAGAAAATGGTAGACGGCTTACCTTGGTATACCTTGTTGTATGGTGAATATTCATCACGAGATGCAGCGAAGCGTGCCATTAAGGCTTTACCGCAAACCATTCAGCAGTATGGTCCTTTTGTTCGTGACATCGCAGACATTAAGCGTTCATCAACGCCTGAGATGACACGCGTTAACTAGTCGAATCTCCGCGCCTGTTAATATAGAAGCTGGCTCTTGGGTCAGCTTTGAACAAACCCGCAGCAATCAAACACCAAAATACCAACAAATACGCGTCGATAGGTGAAAGCAACGTCGCATTTGACTACTATGGCGGTATATTCAGGTAACGTGTTAATGCACGTGGTGAGAGAAAATTATGACGAAACTAAACCTGCTTTTACTGTGCGGTGGCGGTGGTGCGGAGCACGATATCTCGCTCGTTTCTGCGCAGTATATTGAATCACAGCTAGCGAAGCTCCCTCGAGTCAATGTCCAAAAAGTCGAAATCACCCAAGAGGGATGGCATCTTGACGATGGTATGCGCTGTCACCTTGATACTGATGGCATGCTTTGTAGCAAGGTTGAGCATAGGCAAATTCATTATGTGATCCCTTGCTTCCATGGTTTTCCCGGCGAGACGGGGGATATTCAGTCACTACTCGAGATCACCGGCCTGCCTTACCTAGGATGCGGCCCGGAAGGTAGCCAAATTTGCTTTAATAAAATTACCTCGAAGTTGTGGTTTGATGCCCTCGGCATTCCGAACACACCCTACGTGTTTATCACCGATCAAAGTGACCAAAACATGGCACGTGCGTCTGCCTTTTTTGCTGAGCATCAAGGCGTTTTCGTCAAAGCGGCCAGTCAAGGATCCAGTGTAGGCTGCTATCGTGTTACTGAAGAAGAGCAGCTCTCAACATGCATTGCAGATGCGTTTACGTTTTCTGACCAAGTATTGATCGAAAAAGCGATTCAACCGCGTGAATTAGAGGTGGCCGCGTTTCAGGTTGGCGACGAAATTATTGTCACCAAGCCGGGTGAAATACGCTGTCCAGAGGGGAGTTTTTATACCTTTGAAGAGAAATACAGCGAAGGGAGTTCGAGCAATACACAGATTGAAGCACTCGACCTTAGCGAGGAACAAGTTGCCTGTATTCGCGACTATGCCCATCAAGCGTTTAAGCAACTGCGATTAAAGGACATGTCGCGCATTGACTTTTTCTTGACTGAGAACGGTACGGTACTCGTCAACGAAATTAATACCTTTCCAGGTATGACGCCCATTTCCATGTTCCCTAAATTGGTCGAACATCATGGGTTAGCATTTGATGAATATCTCGCATCACGTATCACCCATGCAACGGGACGGCGAGTAAGCTAGTTATTCCGTCAGCTTCTTATGTCGGTATCGCGCTTTAGCTTGTTCACTTGCTATCGTGTTACCGACATATTGCGCCGGCATTGCGGGGCTTTTCCAGCGGCCAAGATGCTGGATTTGTTTTATTGTCATTCCTTTATTGGCAAGTGCACGGCTTGCACCGACGCGAGGCGATTGCCCAGAAAAAGTAACGGATTCACCCAGCAAGCGACTCGCGCGTCGAAAGACCCGATAAATCGATGACGGGTCTAATGCGGTCTCACCTAAATGGCCATGTTTGTTGATTCGACGAAGTAGGGGGCCATGATTCATTCCTGTTTTATCCAACCACTGGGCGACTAACATCGCTGTTTGCTCACTCAATGCTACCCGTTGATCTCTAACTATTATGAACGTTTGGGTGCCTTGAGTAATCAGATCGTCTGTGGTCAGTGCGGCAAGTTCACTGCGTTTAAGCAATCCTTCATAAGAAAGTGACCATACAAGCCGATCTCTCAGATCTTGCAGTCTTTGCGAACTGGCGAGTTGTTCATTGAGTTGTATCATGTGCTGAGCGTGAAAGGGGGTGGCTTCTTTACTTTCCGGTAACTTTGCCTGAAGTAATCGAGCCATGGCGTATTTTACTTCGCGATGTTTACTGGGATCACGCTGTTGATGTAGTCGATGTACTAAACCGACGGTGACCACGACACGACGAATCGCCGATATTTTACGGTGTTGAGCCGCAAGCTCGGCAAAGCGACGCAAAGTCGTTATCGCACATGGCACGGCTGTGACCCCTTGGCCGTGACAAAAATCAGCAAATACGTGCCAGTCATTACGGTAACTGAGTAATGAATTACGACTGTAAGCGCCTTGTGTTAATAATTCCCACTCATCCAAACTGACTACGCCTTGATTGAAAAGGGCCAAGCTATCGGGAATATGCTTTGGTTCAAGCGGTAAAATCTTTTTCATAACGCACTATAACTTTATATGTTTGTTATCAGTCTAACACGCTACAATGAAAAATATTAGACTTATGTCCCATTACACTAGACCCTAAGTCCGTTAATGGTTTGGATTAATGAAATAATTCTAAGTAGGGCTGATAATAGTCTAAAACAGACTCAAGGCCGTAGTTCAATGCAACATGGCGTACACGGCTATTTGCGGGAGGAAAAAACATGACCCGACGCCTTTTTCATCGTGGTTATACGATTGAAAAGTCAGAAGGTGGCGATGAGGCCACAGAGGTTTACCGCGCTAGACTCGGGGGTAAATCGATATCTGGCAGTTTGCACAATGTGAAAAAATCAATCGAGTGGTGGGCTGACACCAGTATTCTTGTCGATCCCGCCGATTTTGATGATGAAGAGGATGACGTATCGTCAAAAAAGCAGGTGGAAGAATATAATGGTTTTCGTATTATGAACGACGATCCAGAAAAAGATGAAAAGGGCTGGTATATGATTGTCCGAGGCAAACTGATGAAGGGATCGCTACCAGGATTAAAGCTTTTTATTGATAAGAATGGAGAGCAGCTGCGCGGATAGTGACTGCCAACATAGCATTGCTTTTGATAGTATAAGTCTAAAATGTTCAACGAAGCAAAACTATCACCATGTCTGACGAAAACCGCTTAGTCTACTCAACAGAATCTGGAAAAATCAAAGAAACGCCCGAGAAGCCTCAACGCCCTAAAGGGGATGGCATTGTTCGTATCCAGCGCCAAACAAAAGGGCGCAAAGGTAAAGGCGTCAGCTTAGTCACTGGCTTAGACCTTGATGATGCTGAATTAAAACAGCTCGCCGCCGAACTCAAAAAAGTATGTGGTTGCGGGGGAGCCGTGAAAGATGGCGTGATTGAGATCCAAGGGGATAAGCGCGACAACATCAAAACGTACTTAGAAAAGAAAGGCCACACAGTCAAACTGGCCGGCGGGTAAAAAGAAAAACCAGGCAACATCTCATGCCTGGTTTTTTTTGTTTACGTTTTTTGTTGCTTAAATAAGTCCATCAGGGTCAATCAACAGATCAAACCGCTCGTGACCATGCAGTGATTCAAAGTCGGCCTCTTCTCGAGCCGCTTCACGCAATGAAGCACTTTCAGCTATCGCCAGCTCTAAGTCAGACACGGCTTGGTCCTCGGCACCTAACCTTGCATAAGCACAAGCGCGTTGGAATAGGGCATTAGCATTGCGCTCATCCACTTCCAAGACACGGTTACTAATACTTAGCGCCCAATGGTATTCACCCATTTCCATCGCGGCATCCGCTTTGTGAGTTAACGCTTCGAGATCACCAGGGCGGATTTTGAGTATCTCATTATAAATTTCCATCCGCTGCTCTGGCGTCTGCGAATGCTGCGCACGTAACCATAAGTTATGGATTTCGTTAATGCGTTCAATTTCTTTGTTATTTTCAGCAATAATGCGCGTTTTACGCTTCAAATCTCGCTCGAGCGCTTGGAACTTGCGCTCATATTGCTCTGCAATTTCAGATAACTGTTGATCCGCCAGTTCTTTGGTGTTGGTCTTAATATCACGTAACGACTGCCAGCCAACGAGGGCAATGAGCGATGCTGCGCCCGCGATGAGATAAAAGAAGTAGGTCACTGTCACATTAGCGTAGTTGAGTGACTTATCCGCCACGTCGAGCTCACGGTCGGTAATCTCTGTGACCATACGTTTTTCTAACGCTTGGAAATCGGTTCTTAAGTTCCGGATCTCATCCAAAACATACCTTTCCATCAATGGTTTATCGTAAATACTTTGCTCGGCGTACGATGTTGGCTCTTTGGCCGCCTTAGTATGCTTAACATCGTTTTCGTCCTGAGCTATCGCGCCAAAACTGGCTAACGCCACGAGCAAACACGCCCAAATGTGCGCTTTCATGGTTATCCTTATAATGAATGATCTAATGACTGGTGAACTGTAGCAAACCTTGCTGAACCTAAAAAGGTTAATGGGTGGAATTCGTCCGGAGCGAACCGTGATTTGTGTTCCCGGTACAGTAAACACCTGCTGTTCTGCTGTATTTTAGCCCAGCTTGACAACTGTCATAATGTCAGCCATTTTAGACGTATATAAGTCAAATTTAAATGACATGGTAGCTACGATGAACCGATCTATTTTAGATGTCGTCATGAACGCAGAAGGTATCATCGGAGCGAAGGGCTACCAGAGTTTGGCGGATTAACCGCAGAACAACTGGTTAAGCACGATCGAATGGATGCGGTCAGAGCCTACCTCAATCATACGAGCGAAGGCGGTTATGCTTAAAGACAAACCATGTTTGACCTATAGAAAAGCGTCGCTCGCGAAAAGCGGCAAATGTAGAGCTATTTACAGCTCATCACTGCGTGATTGAAGCATCTTAGGTCAAGCGGAGCATTTGAACTAAGYTGATTAAAGAAAATGGTGATTAGCTATTTTATGGTAAATAGTCAGTTATGTTGAATCATCGCATCAGAGTACTGAAGGGGGAGAGAAAATGGAGGTGAGGAGTCAAGACGCTTGTCTTATCGATACGATTCATCATCTGATAACCACTTTATTTAACATAACATACATAATGCGCACTTAAGATTGATTTATTAACATACAGCCGTACCGCTCAGTCTATTGCGTAAATCTTCTCAACCTGGCTGATTTCTTTCCCGTTCCAAATCATTTCTGCGTGGAAGCATTGGATAACATCGCTAACCACTTTTGGCGTAGACATCGCCCAGCAGATCCTCCCTTCATTTCGCACTGAGTGGTAGCGGATCCCTGATAATGTATCATTTTGCCGTACCTGGCGGCCAAGCATCTGTGCCGCAGAGTAATCAATCAGGTCGTAAATTGGATCTGTCATTGGCTTGTCGCACACATCAATCACCTTATTATCATCAAATGTGAAACGAAGCGCCCTAAACACCAAACGATCATAGTGAAGCCCATTAACGCCAGCCCAATACTTGCGCTGGTGATACATGACCTCCTTTACAGCGGTTTGTTCGGTGTCACCAATATAAAGCATCCCAAAGCTGCCATCAGCAAAGCGTGAGCCATCACGGTTAATGTGCGTAAAGGCGGCTACCGCATAGCTACGACCACGTTCACAGTGGTACGGGATTTCCTCCGGCTTAATCAGGGAAACATCACCCACTTCATCGAGAATACGTGGATTCGTCAATGCTTGCAGTTGATACATCACCTCAAAGTCTTCCGGATTAAGGACATAATCAAACAAATCAATCGTCGGGTACTTAGACGGAATGAGCCTATAACCTACCGCTTGATTTTCTCTCGCATTCGGCATGCTACCCCCATTGACCTGAACGTAACGCGTCGACACGACAGAACACTTCGTAAAGATCAGCGAATTTGCCGCTACTAATAATAGATAAAGGCGTCTGCCCTTCGAAGTAAGCGTTTTTGTTCTCCATCGACATGAAACCCTGAACGTTCTCTTGGTTATCGAAGATGATTCGAAGGCTACTGTGAATGTTTGCGATATAGCTTAAGCGCTCAAGCTGATCATCATCCATAGATATAGTGTCTGGGTTCGCCTTGTACTTTTGGAATGTAGACCTTGGCATGCGAAGAATTCGCTGCATGTCTGCGCCGGTACAGCCCCATCCTTCCATTATTTTTACAGCAGCTTTGAAGCCGACCTGAGCCATTCTCTTCTTGTCTGCCGCCTTTGGTGCTTGTGCTGCTGTCATATCATTCACCATTTTATGCTCACACACTCTCATTATGGACTTAATCTATAATTATATCCATATTGAGACAGAGAGATCTTGCACTTAGATTGATTGGCGTGTCGATGTCCGATAAAGTGCTGATAATACATCGTCAATGCGAGTACGCTTTATGATAAAAACAGCTTTGGTCGGTTTTGGCTTTTCTGCCAATACATTTCACGTTCCTTTTTTGAGTGCAATCTCTGAGTTCGCTATTTCAGCTGTTGTGTCCAGTAAACCCGAACAAGTTGCACAGCGATTGCCTAAAGCGGCTTGCTTTGACGACCTCAACACTTTACTCACTCAACAAACCCCAGATTTGGTGGTGATTACTACCCCCAACCACCTCCATTACCAACACGTTAAACAAGCATTAGAAGCCGGTTGCCATGTCTTGGTAGAAAAGCCTTTTGTGACCAATAGCCGTGATGGTCTCGAGCTAGCGGCGCTGGCCAAGCAAAAAGGCTTGGTGTTGTGTCCTTACCACAATCGACGTTGGGATGGGGATTTTCTCACCCTAAAAGGGTTACACCTAGCAGGTGAGCTTGGCGACATCAAAGTCATGCATTCCAGCTTTAATCGCTACCGCCCAGAAGTCCGCCAACGTTGGCGCGAATTGCCAGGTGAAGGCAGCGGAATTCTCTATGACCTCGGCTCTCATTTAATTGACCAAGCCCTCCATCTTTTAGGGGAACCGGATGCGGTATCCGGCACCTGTCGTGCGCTACGCCCTAGCAGCGAAACGACCGACTATTTTCAAGTGACGCTGCATTACCCAAACACAGAAGTAATTTTATCCTCCAGCCCTTACCGTTCAGGTACCACAGAACGCTTTGTCGTCCAGGGTGAAAAAGCGACCTTCAGTACCGTAGGGTTAGATATTCAAGAAGAGCAACTACGCGCGGGTTTGATGGTAACTGTCTCTGGTTTTGGTGAGCAAGCGTATCAAGGGATGCTCGAAGTTGGTGACAGCGTCACTCCTGATCCTCTCACCCTTGAAAACGGCCAATATCACCGCCTGTTCGATGGATTAGCAAAGGCAATTACCGATAACCAACCCTCGCCTGTTTGCCCAATTTCTGCAAGCAAAGTCATCTATGCTATTGAGCTGGCACAAACAGCCTCCGACACAGGCACTCGCCAACCTTGGCAGTTCTAAGGCTGCAGTTTATAAATTAATTAAAAAGCTGAGCCACATGAGCGATGTGACTTAGCTTTTTGCTTTACAACATATAAAGTTATAGTGCGCTAAGTGATAAAAAGTAGCCCAGACACAGCTGGGCCACAAAGTATGGCGCGTATTAAGCGAGAGTAAACTGGTACACCATCATTAATAGGAGTAACCAAAACACCGAAATTCGCCATTGAGTTAATGCCACTAAGCCAAGCGCGATGGGCACTAAATCCAAAGGTTTTGTGTAGGCGGAAACCCATACGGGTTGATACAGCGCGGCGGCGAGTAACCCCACGACACTGGCATTAATGAGGCTGATAGCCCCGGCCAAGCGAGACTGAGTTTTAACCGCCTCCCAAATCGGCAAAACACCGAACATAAGTAATGCACCAGGCAAGAAAATCGCAATCGTTGCAATGATACTGCCCCAAATGGGAGCTAACCCTTCAACACTGGCACCCAGATAACTCGCCATGGTGAACATCGGCCCCGGCACTAGCTGAGCCGCCGCATAACCTTCAATTAACGCCGAATCAGTGACAACGTCACCGACAATAGGCTCGAGCAATGGTAAAACCACATGCCCGCCACCAAAGACAAAACTGCCCGCTTGGTAGAACAGATTAAACACCTGTACCCATAAGGTTTGATTAAACAGCCAAGGTACTGTGAGCAATAGTAAAAAGAGACCCAGGATCACGCTACTGCGGCGCCACGCAATGTTAACTGGCGCATGATGTGATTGGGGCTTCGCAAACCCAATAGCTCCTACAATGCCTGCAATGACAATGGGAAGTACTTGATATAATACGCCCGATGGCGTTAGCAATAGCCACAACGTTGTTGCCACCGCCATTGTCCCAGTCGCTAACGAGCCGATAAATTTTCGGCTCATTGAGACAGTAGCATCAATCACTACCACCACCGCTAATAATTTGGCTGCGCTAATGATGCTTGCGACCCAATCAGAAGCTTGCGCACCGCTGTTTAATACCGCCGCCGCTGTCAACAAAACAAAAGAAGGCAAGGTAAACGCGACAAATGCGCCAAACGCACCTAAATAACCCGCGCGTTGATAGCCAATATACATACCGAGCTGACTGCTTCCTGGGCCAGGTAGAAACTGGCTGATGGCTAAACCAGAAGCAAAGGTATCCGCACTCAGCCACCGCTTTTCTTTGACGAACACACGCTCAAAATAGCCGACATGCGCGGCCGGCCCACCAAACGACATGCACCCTAATAAGAAAAACTGTTTGATTAATTCAATCATCTATCACCTCCTCGCTAAATTTTATGCGATATCCATCATGAATAAAAACAGCCATTCCAGTTTTCATTGTCGATATAAACAATAAATAAGCCGATATAAGAATAAATGAAAGATAGTGTGAAAGTTTATAACCGTTTTAAAAGTGAGCACTTACATTTAATGTTTTCAGTGTATCTCACAGGAAACAATAATATATTGACATTAAAAAACAATAAGATAGAAAAAAGAAAAGGGAGGGGGTTTTACGGTGCTTCTCTGATAGCTTAGTGTGACGTTGTCACTATTAATTCCAGAGGCAGGGAAATATGTGGTAGTCTCACCCGACTGAGAACATGGAAGCACAGACTATGCTCGAACATCTCCAACAAATTGTGGTGTTGGCTGCCGTTGCACAAGAGCAGCATTTTACGCGCGCCGCTGAACGACTTGGTATTTCCAAATCACAAGTGAGTAAACAGGTTCGTTACCTCGAGGATCGTTTGGGCGTCCAACTGGTACAGCGTAACACCCGCTCGGTATCGTTGACCGAAGTGGGAACTCGATATGCGGATTATGGTAGCCAGTTAATGGCAACCTTAGATGAAGCCGAAGCCATGGTCGCAGGTTATCGGAATGAGGTAACCGGTAAGCTAAAAATCGGCGTCGCGCAGTCATTCGGTAATACTATAATGACGCGCCATTTTGCCAAATTCCGACAGCTGTACCCTGATCTTAATCTCGACATTAGTTTGTTCGACCATCGACCTAACCTGGTCGAAGAAGGCTATGACTGTTGGGTAGCGATTCATGAGCACCCTCCTGAGGGGATGGTGGCGAGAAAATTAGCAGACTGTCAGTTCAAACTGGTTGCTGCCCCAACCTACCTTGCGAATAACGGCACCCCGCAACAACTTAATGAATTACGTCATCATGACTGTATTACTTATCAAAGCCGTGAACGTCGTTATGACCAATGGCCCTTCACCAAGGCCAGCACGGAACAAGTGGTTCATATCAGCGGCCAATACACAATCAATAATGCCCCAGCGGTGCTCGAAGCAGTCAAAGCGGGATTAGGGATCGCCTATCTCGCGACCTATCTATTAAACGATGAGTTAGACACGGGTGAGCTGGTTGAGGTACTTCCCGACTGGCAGCCTTGTCTCGAACTGCCAATTTATATCGTTTACCCACGGCGTAAGCATCTTGCGCCCAAGGTCAGAGAGTTTGTCGATTTCATGCGTGATGAAATTGGCGATCCACCGCCTTGGGATCGCCAATAAAGTGACAAGGTCACTCGGCGTTTTGTTCTCCTACAACGTCGACGACGTCGTCATCTGACAGAACAGCACCTACTGTCTGTTGGTTGAGAACTGGATTGGCGTACATTTGTTGCAAATATTCACGCGCCGCTTCAGGCGCTTGAGCAATTTTTTGCTCGTAAAGACGGCGTTCGGCTGGTGTGACACTGTCATGTTCTACCCCAGCCGCAATATAGTTGGCCGGATACAGCCGATACAGCTGATGAATTTGGCTATCGATCTTCGCCGCCATGGAGTCAGGCGTATCTTGTGACAATGTCACTGGCTCACCAAAGGCGACATGAACATGGCGCTTGTTGCCGACGATACCTTTGACGATGGTCTGAATGTCTTCAAACTCACTCTTTTCGTACGCCCCTAATCGTTTAACCGCATCCAATTCCGTCGCTTTGTCCAGATCGCAAGGGTCGTTTTGATACGATATTGCTACAGGAACCACGTTTAAGTTGCCCATGTACGTATCAAAATCTTGCTTACGTTTTCGGCCTTCCATAAAGAACATTTTTAAGATCGCAGGATCAGTGATGTCTTCGCCGGTTTTTGCTCGCCCTTCTCGTTGCGCAATCCATATAGACTGCCCTTCATCGAGAGAAACACGTAAGTAAGCGGATAATTGTGATAGCGATTTCATCATTTCACGGGGGGCTTTAGCAGAGCGCTTAACAATAAAACTTTTATTCAGTTTCATCAGCTCCGTTGCACACGGCTTACGCAACAAGTTATCACCAATGGCGATTCTTACCGTATCTAATCCGCGCTGATGCAAACACCAATTCACTAAGGCGGGATCCATGGCAATATCCCGATGATTCGAGACAAAGAGGTACGCTTGGCTTGGGTCGAGATTTTCAACACCGAAGACCGTGACTTTATCGCAGCTTGTTTTGATCATCTTGCGCATATAGCTGGCAACATGTAGCTGCACATCCTGTACGGTTCTGATGTTATTCCACTTTTTGGTCAGATACAGTTTTAGCGCAGGCTTGAGTAGCCAACCGAGCGGGCCGGATGCGTGTGGATAGCGATAAGACAGAATCGCATTGATAAATTCATCATCTTGAATAAGACGCTGAATCGCACCTGGAACTTCTTCGTCATAATAAGGACGAATCTCTTGATAGGGATCGTTAACTGTCTGCACGTTCTTCCATTATAGCTAATAAAAACCGCGCTATTTTACGCAGCCAAACAAGGATTCAAAGTGAATCCACCGATATTTTCCACAGGTTGGAGGTCAGACCTTATTGTACCAAAAGGGTTCCCTTTCGGGGTGTGTACTTGACCTTAACAGCAAAAGTGCTCACCATTGCCGCCTTGTTACATTGAGACGCCATTATGAAGTACACCAGCGAACATACGTTTTACCAACCATCATCACTGACTTTCACGCCTCGTAAGCGTCGTTACACGGCTAATTTGCTGTTTGTTGAAGACGGCGTCGTATTTGTTCGCTTAGGGAAAGCCGACATCCCTGTGCATAGTGGTCAAGGGTTTTGGCTTCCATTTGAGTGTTTGCATGCCCTGACCATCACGCCAAACACTCGAGTACATCAACTGGCCATATCGCCACGTGTCACGCAGAAGCTGCCTACACAAGTTGGCCATATCGAGGTGTCCCCCCTGCTTGTTGCCAGCCTTTGTGCACTGCTTACGTCAGGATATCAGCCGTCATCATCAGCGCAAGCACGCCGGCTTCAAGCTGTCGCATTAGATCAGGTTTCACTCATGACACCGTCACAAACACTCGACCGACAAACCCAAAGCTTGGCAGATTGTGTGACACGAGCGCAAACAGGTCAACCACCCGCAAACGCTGAACAACACTATCAATTACAAGCACTCACGCAACTGACCATGGAAGATTTACACGAATATTTTATCGTGAGACAACTCCGTGCAGCCCTTAAATCGGGGCAAACATTAACCAAGGCGGCGACAAATATCGGCATCGCGCACGCGCAAGCAGAATCACTGTATGCGCGTTATACCGACACCTTCGAGGCGTGATACACAAGACGAATCAATCTATCATGTGCTAATACGCCCTGAACGCTGAATCGGTTAGCTGTGCCGCGACGTTCGGGGTGGTTAACTCACTAATGGGTAGTCCCTGCTGGAGTCGTTCACGTATGTGGGTACTTCGGACCACCACTTTTTCTGGCATTCCTAATACAGACCAGCGCGCAAGGATCTCGTCACTGTTCGCGAATTGACCAAACTTAACCAAGTTGTCTGGTCCAACAACAAAAGTTAACGCGGCCTCTGGATAATCTTGCTGTAACGCACTCAGCAGCATAAATGTTGTGACAGGGTCACCTTCAGCGCCAAGCGATGCCTCGCGTTGACATAGTGTCAGGTTCGAGAGCGCGACATCATCGATAAACGTCCGCACCCACGCACAGCGAGTGTCATAAGGCGCCATCGCTTTCCCCCAAGCATGCTTGTAGCTAGGGACCAGCAATACCTGATCAAAGTGGTTCAGTTGTGCTAATACCGACGCATGGCCTTGCGTCGGCGGATTAAAAGCACTACCAAACACTGCAATTTGCTCTGTCATCGTATTCTCTTAGCCGAACCATTCTGGATGCGGTGGATATCGCGCATAATGATGCCATGAAACCAATCAAAAACCTAACACGTAACCAGCAACGCGAAGGGATTGATTTGGCTATACCCAACGCGCCAGAGATCATGCACAATAATACGCAGCCAAACCTTCATTAAAGTCGCATGCCAGAGTTAAAAAGAGGAACACAACATGGAACACCCGATCCGCGAAGAAATGCGCGTGCAACCCACGATTGACGCAGCACTCGAAGTACGCCGTCGCATTGCGTTTATCAAAGCCATGCTACAACGTTCAGGGACCCGGAGTCTTGTATTAGGCATTAGTGGAGGCGTCGATTCTTCAACATGTGGAAAACTGGCACAATTAGCCGTTGACGAACTTAATCAAGCCGCAGGCACCGAGCAATATCAGTTTATCGCGGTACGCTTACCCTACGGTGAGCAAAAAGATGAGGATGAAGCCCAACTCGCGCTATCATTTATCCAACCAAGTAAAATCGTGACCGTCAATGTGAAACCCGGTGTCGACGGTACACATCAATCGGTACTCGATGCAGTGTCGGAAGTCGGCCTATTGCCAGCAAACGAAGGGCGGATTGATTTTGCCAAAGGCAATGTTAAAGCACGCGCCCGAATGGTTGCACAGTATGAAATTGCCGGTTTAACCCAAGGTTTGGTCCTCGGCACCGATCACTCAGCAGAGAACATCACCGGCTTTTATACCAAATTCGGCGATGGCGCCTGCGATCTTGCCCCTTTATTTGGTCTCAATAAACGCCAAGTGCGTCAACTTGCCGCCCACTTAGAGGCGCCGGATGTGTTAGTTCATAAAGTCCCTACCGCGGATTTGGAAGACTTATCGCCACAAAAAGCCGACGAAGACGCATTACAACTCACGTATGAGCAAATTGATGATTTTCTTGAAGGTAAGCCAGTCGATAATGCGGTGAAAGAGAAGATTATTAAGGTGTACCAGGCAACGCAGCACAAACGACAGCCCGTCCCGACTGTGTATGACTTAGATAACTAACGACTAAGCATTAACAGCGTCGTCGAAAACAGCGGTTAAGAGATCGACGCGTGGAGCTGATGATCAGGATGTCGGTCTGCGTGTTGGCCGGCATCAATCAAGCCATCTAGCTCTTGCCATAAGTTGTCACACAAACCGGGGCGATATACAGCAACGCGAAAGCCGCCGTGTTCGCGTTGATATTGCTCAAACCGTTTTGGGCTGTGTTCACTACTGGCAATGACGTTCGCGAGTCGATCACAGGTTTTTACCACCAAGGCAAGCCAAGCCGCCTCATCCGTGACATCAAGCACAATCAAACGCTGGTTTAACGCGCGTTTTCGCTCTTCGCGATTGGGTCGGCGCGGATCGGTCACCAGCATCACAGCGCGGGCTACCGTGGGGCCGAAAAGCGCAGAGATCTCATCCACACGCGTCGCGGTGTCTTCCAAAATATCGTGCAGTTGCGCCACAATACGTGCTTGTTCACCAAAAGGCGTGGCAATCCGCTCGACATGATCCAGGTGACAACGATAGGGCTGAGCGCCATACCGCTGGAGGGCATGTCTTACCCTCGCCCACTCTCGCGCTTGTTCCAGCCGACTACCCATCCAACACTCCTTTACTGACCTACTTTAAATTAATCAGGGATTGTTGGAATTGTAAATAAAAACACAATATGTTTGCAGTGTGTCTCACTCTTCAGACGAAGAGGCTTGAGCCGCTTGCGCTGCTTGCGAACGTATTTCATTGGCAACCTGCATAATCGCCTCACCGCTGCTCATGCCTTTTGCCATCAGCGCGTGAATGCGCTCTGCCGCTTCTTGTTGTTGCTCGTGGTTTAGCGTAACGCCGTCAAACATTCGGTTACTCTCTTGATGATCAATGATTGGTAAGTGATGATTAAAAAAGGCAGGCCATTTTAGGGCCTGCCCAATCATTTGTCATGCAGTAACTGATTTAAAACGTAAAGGCCAGCTGAGCGGAACCACCATAGCTGTTGCTATCGATGATACTCGCGGCGATATCAAGATTGGCGACACCAAAGGGGGATAAACCAAGACCGAGGRTAAAGGCATTATCGACATTGTCCTCTAGATCCGCACGATAGCCGGTGCGTAGTTGCGCATGGCCAAAGGCGTCAAACTCTGCCCCGACTCGGAAAAACTGGGTGTCATCATCCACATTAAGCGTCCCTTTAAAGCCGCTTTTCTTGTTGAGATCTAAATCGGCAGCAACGGTCACAAAATCAGACACAAACGCCGAGCCCAGGGTAAATTGCGGCTCAAGCTCATAAGTGAAACGGTTACCCGTTCTTTTAATGGTTACGGTATCGACATCTTGGCTAACCAAATTCTTACCAGCAAGGCCGACCCGGTAAGGGCCCGATTGCCACACGGCGCCCAAATCAAGATTGAAAGCATTTTCTTCTTCGCGGTAGCGGCTGTCATCCCAATCATCCGTATCGTAGTCGTCAACCGCGACGCCGTAATTATAGGTGGTAATTCTCTGTAGTTTCGGCGTCACGCCCACCGCAACGCGCTGGCCGGCAATATCAAGGTTGGTTGCCAGTGCCACCCCTAACTCACCAACCCCGGCGGCAAGAATGGTTGCGGAAGATTCTGGTGTAAAATTGTTATTTCCTCCCTGAGCATCACTTATATCTGAGTCTCGAACATCAGGTAACACCGCGCCTTCAATTAGCCCCGATGTATAGAGTGTCGCCGAGATAGAGCCTGTGGGAATCCCCACCGCAGCACCAACACCGGCATTGACGTAGGCTTTATCGCCTTGCACCGCTCTCAGTGAAGATTCAATTTTTGTTGCATCTTGTTGGTCAAACGCATCGGCGACATCATCGAGGCCGTCAATAAGCTCATCGGGATCTCGCGCTTCGGCACCAATATACGGGATAAGCACCCCAAACGCGCTATCGGGATCAAGTGCAGCCAAAGCTGGGTTATGAAAGCCTGCGGAAAGATAATCCCCCGATGCCACGCCTACCCCACCCATGGCATTGGCACGGGCATCGGTTGGGTTAGTCGCCGCCAACGCACTGGTTGAGCATGCGGCCAGTGCCACCACAAGCGCTTTTGTTTTAAAGGTCATTGCGTTACCCCTATGTTTTGATTTGCTATTTAAAAGGCAAGCATAGAGGTAAAAGTGAAAAATTGGACCGAACTCACTAAAAAGGTGTGAACTTTATCAAATTGACCATAACGCAAATGTCTATTTATTCGTCACTTTGTTTGTCCGAGCGGCTCGGCGCTATCCTATTTAAAGCGTCAGGATCCAAATCCGGTAAATCAATCGCCCGGCCGATACGCTGAACTTCTTCAATTGACAGCGCGCCCTGCCAGCGCCGTTCAATCAGGGCAACACTAAACCAGTATTGACCATTAGGCACATCTAACATTGGCAGCTGAGTAGGAAGCCGCTTATGCTTTTCAGCAGACCAGATCGGGGCACCATCCGGTTGATTGTGCGGATACAGATTAAGGCTCAGAAAGGGCCGTTGACAGGTTGAGTTAAAATCATCAAAAGGGGCAATGTGCCAGCTTCGGGTATCTTTCCAGCTCAATGTTTGACGTGGCTGAGGCTGGGTCAGAAGCAACCAACTCGACCACGTATGGCCTGATACTGACTCTGCTGTGAGTTGATAAAGACCTTGGGAAATAGGATCGGAAAGGCCATCTTTGATCAAACGCCAACCGTGTTGCTGCGCCGGAGAGAACTCACCATGCATCACCGTTTTATCCGGCCATTTTTTTAACGTGAGTGCATCCACCCCCGTTTGCGACTCCCCTGACACTTGGAGCCGATAATACACCCGACTCGTGGTTTGGACCGTTTCGCGACGCACAGATATATTGCTCAACCAATCAGGCAATGTCTTTTGGCTTAAACTGCGCCCACAGTCTTCCGTGATCGCGAGCGCAAGCAGCTGAGCGAGATGATCCTGCTTGGCAGCAGAAAGATTGGGTTGCTGCCAGGCTTCAATCATGGCCTCTACACTGGCTGCGGTTTTTCCATTTAATAGGCGCTGATGGGCACTGGTTAACGCGTCATTGCCGTTAAACCACGCGGCCTGCGCGCCACCAGCACCCAGCATAGTTGCTAATAGTCCAAAGAGAGCGCGCGTTTTCATCATGCCTTCATGCGATAGCCGACGCCACGTAGCGTCTCGATATTCACCGAGGGCAGCTTCTGGCGTAGTTGTAATATATGGGTGTCAACCGTACGCGTGGTAGGATAATGGTTATACCCCCACACTTGATCGAGCAATTCATCACGCGTAAATACACGCCCTGCGTTTTTGGCGAGGAAATGCAACAAGTCAAACTCAGTGCGTGTCAATGTCATCTCTTGGTCACCACAAAAGACTGCACGACTCGCGGTATCGATTCTCACCTCATTGATCACGAGATCGTCACTCGATATTTCCGCTTCTCCGACAGGGTGACGAAGATGGACACGCACGCGCGCGAGCAGCTCTGCTTCGGCAAAGGGTTTAGTGATATAATCGGTAGCGCCCGAGTCTAACCCGCCAACGCGATCACGCACGGACACCATGGCTGTCAACAAGATCACTGGCACGGTTTTGAGTTTATTCCAATCCGCGAGCCATTCGATTGAGTCGCCTTCAGGCAGTTGGCGGTCCAAGATGACAAGATCCGCATCACGCCATAACTCAGCAACTTTCGTCGCACTATCAGCATATAAACACTGGTAGCCCGCTTGCTCCAAACTTGCCAATAAGCCGTCTGCTAGATTGGCATCATCTTCAACCAGAAGTAACGTCGGTTGCGTCACAATGAATCTCCAAAGTAAATGTGGTGGGTGGACCAGAAAGGATTAACTTGCCCCCCATTCTCTCAATCATCGATTCTACGATCGTCAGCCCGAGCCCAAGACCGCTTTGGCTGACAAAGGGTTTACGTATGTGCTTCCAATCCTTGGCGGTCAGATCGCCTTGGTCGCATATTGCAATGGTGAAACGATCCGCTGATACCTTTGCATGCACTTCAACCGGGGCGACACCATATTTGACCGCATTGGCAATCAAATTGTTCAATGATGTCGTCAACCAATAGAC
The DNA here is from genome assembly GCF_001996245.1 of Salinivibrio sp. MA607. Lineage (NCBI taxonomy): Bacteria > Pseudomonadati > Pseudomonadota > Gammaproteobacteria > Vibrionales > Vibrionaceae > Salinivibrio > Salinivibrio sp. MA607. The sequence continues at coordinate 60,009 of NZ_MUFJ01000012.1, forward strand.
ATTGGCCCGCACCGCGCCATCTTGACTCACCTGAAGCGTCACTTGATGTTCTTCACAAATGTATCCTAACCATTCTTCAATAGACGGAATCGTTTCTTTGCCCAATGGCTTTTGATTCGACTGCAAGTAATCCTTACTCGCTTCCGCCAGCTGTTTTAGACGCCTTGAATCTTCACACAAACGACGAAACTCATCATAAAAGGGCTCTGGTAACGTATCGAATTTACGCCGAAACCCCTCAACCGTCATCGACAAGCTGGCAATGGGGGTACGTAACTCGTGCGTCAATATTTGTAATACCAGCATACGCTCTTGCATCAACCGACGCTGTACCGTCCATCGGTTGAATCCCCAACCACCGAGGGCAACCAGGTTGATGATAATCAGCGCGCCGACAAGATAAGGCCAATAGCTAGGCGCTTTTTCTTCATTCCAACAAATGTTCCCCACACGGGCCAAACAAAAATCTTGCTCCCCCCGAGGCGTAAGGTGTAAATCAAATTCAGCAACAAGAGGTTGCCATTGCTGCGCGGCATACAAATGGTAATAGCTGCCCACACGGATCCACATTTCATTTTGACTGACCAAGGTTTTAGCGCCGCTATTCAATGCCTCGACGGCTGATGAATCCATTCTTTGCAGTCGACCGAGTAAACTGTCAGGTTCGGCTTTGGGTCGCTCTTGGATATGAAAAAAGCGCACAAGCTCGCTGCGTCGCGCTGGATATTTCTCCGCGTATTTGGCCGCATAGCTCCCGCCACCTGGATGAATAAACCCAGAGCGAGAAAACCAAGCAACCGGAAGCTGGGTGTTATTACACATGGCACGAGTAAACACCAAAGGCTCTGTCACTTGCGGATTCACTGGCCAAGGTCCTTGACACTTTTGCGCAGCCTGATACAGCCGGCGAATATCTTTTAGTGGGTAGCGCGCCGTCTGTGGCAATAGGCTCTCTGGACTGAGTAATACGCGTGGAAAAGCACGGTTAATACCGATGAGGTTATAACGAGCAACAGGATCCGCCAACAGTAACTGAGCCCGGAACGCAGTCATTTGCTCTGAAAATGTACTCGCCGCCATCGCTGGCCAAGCTGTCAACGTAAAAATAATTAGCAGCAGAATTCGCATAGTGACAGCTTACCACCAAACCTATAAATAATGTCAGTGCATTGTAAGTTCAGACTGTCAGGATGCAAGATAGCTTTTACGCAAGATAGCTATTAGGCAAGATAGCTTTTACTCACATCCAGCGCCGGCGATCGTGCACAAAAAAAGAGCCAGCTGAATCACTGGCTCTTTTGAAGGACGAGCTCTTTAAAATAATAGCGTCCCAGAGTTCAACTATAGTGCCTTTGAATTTAACTATAGCGCTTTAGAAATAGCCTCGACACTTTGTTTCGCATCGCCAAAGAGCATGGTGCTGTTGTCTTTAAAGAACAATGGGTTTTGCACCCCAGCATAGCCGGTATTCATTGAGCGTTTAAAGACCACTACATTTTTAGCATTCCAGACTTCAAGTACGGGCATGCCCGCAATGGGACTAGACGGGTCATCCATTGCGGCGGGGTTAACCGTATCGTTGGCTCCGATCACCAGTACCGTATCCGTATCTGGGAAATCATCATTAATTTCATCCATCTCTAATACGATGTCATAGGGGACTTTCGCTTCTGCGAGCAACACATTCATATGCCCAGGCAAACGCCCTGCAACGGGATGAATCGCGAATCGCACGTCAATGCCCATATTACGCAGTTTTTCTGTTACTTCGTAAACAGGATATTGCGCTTGCGCAACGGCCATACCATAGCCGGGTGCGATCACAACACTGTTGGAGTCTTTTAGCATTTCTGCGACTTCTTCAGCGGTACTCTCGCGGTATTCACCGACCTCTTCATCACCCGATGACGCGGTGCCATCTGAACCAAAGCCACCAGCAATCACACTAATGAATGAGCGGTTCATGGCCTTACACATGATGTAAGACAAAATGGCACCCGATGAGCCAACCAATGCCCCCGTGACGATCAGTAGATCGTTCGCCAGCATAAAGCCTGCCGCTGCCGCTGCCCAACCGGAATACGAGTTCAGCATAGACACCACAACCGGCATGTCTGCGCCGCCAATCGAGGCAACAAGGTGATAACCAAAGGCCAGCGCGATGAGCGTCACTACAATGAGTGCGAACGTGGAGCCTTCGGCATTGACGAAGTTAATCAACAGTAAAAAGGAAACCACGACGGCGGCAAGGTTAAGCTTATGACGATGCGGTAACGCCAGCGCTTTCGACGAGATCACGCCACGCAATTTACCAAAGGCGACAATCGACCCGGTGAAAGTCACTGCACCAATAAACACGCCTAAGAAGATCTCAACTAAATGAATATTAAGCATCGCACCAGTCAGCGGTGGATGATCAATATAGGTGTTAAAACCGACTAATACCGCCGCCAGGCCGACAAAACTGTGCAGCATCGCCACCAGCTCCGGCATTTCGGTCATCTCAACCCGTTTGGCGTAGTAAATACCAATCGCGCCACCAATGATCATCGCGAGTATAATCCAACCAACGCCTTGAACATCGGGACCCCAAATCGTCGCCACCAGCGCGATGGCCATCCCGGTAATCCCGTAGTAGTTACCGGCACGCGCAGACTCTTGCTTTGAGAGCCCAGCCAAACTCAGAATGAAACAGAGTGCGGCAACAATATACGCAGCTTGTACCAATCCTTCAGACATTCTTTCTCCTTACCCTTTACGGAACATTTCAAGCATGCGCTTTGTAACAGTAAAGCCGCCAAAAATATTGATACTGGCGATTAACACGGCAATGAAGGAGAGGAAGGTAACAAAACCGATCCCTTGTCCTACTTGCAATAGCGCCCCGACGATAATGATGCCTGAAATCGCATTGGTGACGGACATCAGTGGCGTATGTAGCGCATGGGTTACATTCCAGACCACGTAGTAGCCCACAACACAGGCAAGCACAAACACGGTCAAATGAGAAAGGAACTCACTTGGGGCGTAGTTGGCTACCCAGCCAAACGCCCCCAACCCGGCGGCCATTAAGCCATACTTGGTTGCCCGTGACGTTTTTTTCGCCTCTGCTTTCGGTGCAGGTTCGGGTTTAGGTTCCGCTTTCGGTTGTGCCGACACTTGAATCGGCGGTGCAGGCCACGTCACTTCGCCTTCTTTAATAACGGTGACGCCACGTAAGACTACATCGTCAAAATCAATGGTGATATTGCCGTCTTTTTCTTTGCAAAGCAGTTTGGTGAGGTTAACCAAGTTAGTGGCATACAGTTGTGATGACTGAGTCGGCAAGCGCCCTACCATATCGGTGTAGCCAATCACTTTGACCCCATTTGGCGTGGTGATGACTTGGTCTTTTTCGGTGTACTCGCAGTTGCCACCATTGGCGGCTGCCAAATCAACAATCACACTCCCGGATTTCATGCTGTCTACCATCTCTTTAGTAATCAGCGTTGGCGCAGGTTTACCAGGGATCAGCGCCGTGGTGACGATAATATCGACATCTTCTGCTTGTTGCGCATAGAGCTTTTGCGCAGCCTGATTGAATTCATCCGACATCTCTTTGGCATAGCCATCACTGCTGCCTGCACTGTCTTGTTTGAAATCCACTTCAAGAAAGTCAGCGCCCATGCTTTCAACTTGTTCTTTCACCTCTGGGCGAACATCAAAGGCACGAACAATGGCACCTAGGCTCCCGGCAGCACCAATCGCAGCCAGACCTGCCACCCCTGCACCGGCAACAAATACCTTGGCAGGCGGTACTTTACCGGCCGCGGTGATTTGCCCGGTAAAGAAACGGCCAAATTCGTGGGCCGCTTCGACAATAGCGCGATAGCCCGCAATGTTTGCCATCGAGCTCAGCGCGTCTAAAGATTGTGCACGAGAAATCCGCGGCACGGCATCCATCGCCATCACATTAACATTGCGCGCCGATAATCGCTCAAGCAGCTCTTCGTYTTGGGCAGGCCAGATAAAGCTGACAAGCGTGGTGCCTGCTTGTAGTCGTTCCACTTCATCTTGACCGGTTTGTTCAATCACACCCGGTGCGTTGACTTTAAATATGACCTCAGACTGCCAAACGGCATCCGTATCAACAATGGTCGCCCCGGCAAGTTCGTACGCAGTATCTTCGAAGCTTGCTTTTTCGCCCGCTCCCTTTTCTACCACCACGTCAAAACCGAGTTTGATAAGCTGTTCCACCGACTTTGGCGTCGCAGCTACCCTCGTTTCATTAACGAGCCTCTCTTTTGGAACACCAATCTGCATAGCTATTCCCTGAATGTTGGCTTATAAGAAATTTTTTAATGGTCACAGGTGAGTACCACCTGAGAGACATTCACTGACTAAATTCGTATTGAAAACGGTTTCACCCATTATTCACTCAGTTGCGGGGGTCAGTAATTTTGTGCTTAGCAACGCAACAGCCTTAACTTAACGAGTTTATTCCTTAATCACCACAGGGCGAGGATCGCCATTAGGGTATAAATGTGATCCAATCGACACTTTATCTGTTTTTATTGTTCATAGTTATGCATTAATTTTGGTATCACTCAGCATCGCCTAACCGCCACGCGCAAAAATCTTGTCGCCATTCTGGTCAATCATCATTTTGGCCTTTGTGATCATCAAGCTATTTGCATCATCTTGATTTCCCAATAGATCAGAACGGATAAAGTGATGGGTCATCACCTGTTCATCGATTTCTTTGCAAATACGCCCACATACACGGTACTGGCCGCTTTCTGCGGTCGCTTCGGGATAAATCAAATAGCCTTTGTAATCTGTTGGGGTCACAGGCGCTTTAGCTTGTTTCGATTGACCACCAGAAAAAAGTGTGGAAAACCATCCCATCTTTCTTTACTCCTTTTTATCTTTCGGCTCGGACAAATCAGGCAATATATGATTGGTTAATGCCAAGGGTGATTAAACCACAAATAAAAAAACGCCACATCTCGATGATGTGGCGTTTCGCGTTCTGTCTACGTTTTTGTCGTCTTATCGGTTTATGCCGATATCACGCTGCAAATGCGCCGGTAAACGGCTTGCATCATAAGCAGGTGCTTGCGTGCTGCGGGTAAACAACACATCCATGGCATGAGCGATCAGTCCTTTGATAGTTACCGCGTAAGATCGACGTGAACGTGTCATATTAACCGTTGCAGTCGTCATACGATCCTCGCTTTATTTTCTGAATCACTCGGCGCGTAGTATAGGTGGCTAACCCACAATGATAAATTGATGAAAATTAAAGCATAGGATTAGTTTTTATAATCCGAAAAGCAAGCAATCGCTAATCAGAAAACCATGTTAACTTACGGTTAAAAAAGCGCCTATTTGCTTTTATGTGCCCTTGAGCTGTCATTATATTTATTTTGTTTGAAAGCCGTCCCCACACCCATGCGATACCTTGTCACTTGCACATAGCCGTGTCTTACTTATTAAAAATGGCGATTTATCGCTCGATTATCAATTAAAACCTGATAACATCAATGTTACACATGTCACTAAGGTGTTGACCATGCTTGCGTTTCTAGCCCGACACTCTGCGATCTTTCTTTTTATTGCTGCGCTGATTGGCTTTACATTTCCAGCGGTATCGCTAGCGTTGTTTCCTTTTCTTCCCTATGTTTTGTTTGCGCTGATGCTATTTACACTGCTTGGCATCCACCAAGGTTTACTGGTAAAAGCACTGGGCCAGTGGCAAGTGTGGGTATATGCATTTATTCATGCGGTGGTATTAACGCTGATAACCTGTTCGATCGCTTGGTTATTGGGTGCATCGACAGGGTTATTACTCGCGATTAGTGGGATCTGCGCAACCGGCTCCTTGTTTGCCACACCCGCCATTATCCGTTCGTTAGGCATGGACGCGCTGATCGCCATGGCCTACACCATCGCCTCAACGTTGCTGATGCCAGTTGTCTTATTCGTCAATTTAACAATATTCAGTGGTGATGCTTTTTCACTCGATTTACAAAGCTACGTGATTCGATTAGTGGTATTTATTTTCGGCCCCATGGCGTTCGCTGCGATTTTTCACGCGCTGGTCAAGCCCGAAAAACTCAAACGCATTCACGGCAAGCTCGCACAGTTTACTATTGTGCTGGTGTTTAGCTTTCCTTTGGGGCTGGTGGGGCCATTTGGACAAACCTGGCAAAACGATCAAGCGTATGCCCTAGAACTGTTAGCAATTTCAGTCGCAATTTGCATGCTTTTTTTTACCATTGCCTTCGGTTTATACCGGCGACAAGGACAAGCAGCCAGTATGATCGCTGCGGTGACCGCCGTAAATCGCAATGTATTACTGACCTATACTGTTGCCGGCGTCGCACTTGGCCCGGTATTTTTACCCTTAATCGGTGCCATTCAGTTACCCATTTACCTACAGCCACTTTTGGTTCGCTGGGCCATGCGTCACGCGCATCGCGCTGACACGCAGGTACCCTAGCGCGGTTGATTTATACAACCGGTACAAAATAAACCAAAGATGCCCAAGCTATCAGCCAAAAGCTAATCAACCCCACATCAAACCAATCACGTTTTTCCATCACCTTCACCTTTCGATAGTATGGCTACATTCAGGTCACCCATTACTGTTATCGACAATAACGACCCAAACTTAATCTAACGGCAACGTTATGCCGAACGTGCAACCTATCGATGAATAAGCAAAGGATGGGCCAAATTATTGACCCCAACAGGTTTGAGTCTGATCGGGTGTACTCAAATAACACACTAAAGGCTGGCTCGGGAGCGCGAGTGCGTTTTGCTGCCGTGCATACCGAATAAAACACTCCGCCATTGATAAACCAATTGAGCGACGACGGCCTGTTTGCAGTGCGTCATAGCCCTCTTTTCCTTGTGCCGTATAAGATGAGGACACACCGGTATATCGGTGCGCATCGTCCATCGCCACCCAATGCTCACCCCGTTTGATTTCTAATTGGGTGATGCGGCGCCCCATCGGGCGCCACGCTTCATAACGATAACGGATAGCGGCACAATACGGGAAACTGCCGGTCCCAAGGCCAGCAACGCCATTGTTGGTCGCGTTATTGATTGCCCCTTCTAACGCGCTGCGGATTTGTTCGCCTGTCACTCGATACGCAATCACGTCGATCGCAAACGGCAGCAGTGTACCGGCAATTAATGCAGCAGAAAGCGGGCCAGCGTTCAATCCAACTCGAACCCCTCCCGCATTATGTATCGCAAACTCCGCATCAATCCCTTGCTCACGCGCCGCCCAAAGAAAACTCTCGGTGACCAAAGGAGCCACGTCGCTACTACCTTCGCCGTCAGGGACGCGAACATGGCGTAAACGCTCGGGCACATGCGTGACAATATCACGCTCTAATTGTGCCACTTGTGGACGATATGTCTGTTGCAAGTGGCGTTTTAGATCTAAATCACTCGGCAAAATGAGTACATTCGACTGACTACTCAGATAGTCGCGCGCCGCTTGATAAGAGGTGTCGGTTAATTGCTGCTCGCGCGACGCATCCATCGCCAAACTGCGTCCAAGCAGCACGTAATTTTGACCGTTAAAGGCTGTTGGCCGACCTTTTTCATCGATGGATAACGTAAAACGGCCAATAGATTGCGCATGGCACCCGGCTTGCACAATCCAAGTATCATTCACTTGATACCCGTATGGATCTTGGGCCTCGAGACCAATATTTTGAAAATCGCCTTGTAAGACATGTGTGTGCCCTCCCACAATCACATCAATGCCTTTGACTGCTGCAGCGAGTGCCTTGTCTTTGTCATAACCAAGGTGGCTTAACAAAATAATGGTGTTGACCCCTTGAGCACGCAAATACGCCACCGTATTTTTAGCTATCTGGGTGGCAGGCAAAAACGGCGTATCGTGATCGGGATGTGCCAGTGCCGCCATTTGCTCAACCGCCAAGCTAAACAGACCAACCTGATGGCCCGCGTAGGTTTTGATCAGGGTGCTCGCACGTGCGTGCTCTGGCAGGTATGGCATCAAGCTAGGCCTATCGCTTACCCGTTTTTGCTTGTCTTTTGCTTCATCATCCACATGCCAATTACCGGCAAGTAAAGGAAACTCAATATCATCGAGAAAATCGGCAACGGGCCCATTACCTTGATCCAGTTCATGATTACCGATGGCCATCGCGTCGATCCCAAGGCGATTAAGCATGTCGGCATTTGCTTTTCCTTTAAACAAGGAATAATACAGCGTGCCCTGGAAGCAATCACCGGCGTGCAGAAACAGAAAGCCGTGCTGATTTTGTTCAGCCTGATGACGAAAGTGCTTCACCGCCGATGCAATGCGTGCGAATCCACCGCAATTGGCATATACCCGTGTGTCTTCGCTATCTAAGCTGAGCGAGACAGGCGTAGACTCAAAGTGTGAGTGCGTATCGTTAATATGCGCGATGGTTAATGAGAATGGTTGTCGTGCTGTCATAATAATCCGTGCCACAACACAAAAGAAGATGATACAAGCTTAACATTGACATATACAAGAAAGGTTAAGTTTTTGATAGATTACTACCTAATCCACAACAGGGAAGCGTGACGATATGCAAGTGAACAAGACCAAAGTGGCTTTTATTGGCCTCGGCGTGATGGGATTTTCGATGGCCGGCCACCTGCAACGTAACGGCTACCCAATCCGGGTTTACAACCGAACCCCCGGCAAGGCCGAAAGCTGGTGTACAACCTATCAAGGACAGAGTGGATGTACCCCTGCTGAGGCAGTCACTGACGCTGACATTGTCTTTATGTGCGTAGGTAACGATGATGACGTACGCAGTGTGGTCTATGGCGACATTGGTGTGCTGGCCAATATGAAAAAAGGCAGTACCTTGGTGGATCAAACTACTACCTCTGCAGAGCTGGCCCTTGAGTTAGCACAAGTATGCGAGCGTCAAGGGCTAAGTTTTCTCGATGCCCCCGTCTCAGGCGGCCAAGCCGGTGCAGAAAAAGGCGCCCTCACCATTATGGTCGGTGGCAATCCAACTGTGTTCAGTGACGTTGAACCCGTCATGAACGTCTATGCCAGCGCAATCCAGCATATTGGCCCGCATGGCAGTGGCCAGCGCTGTAAAATGGCCAACCAAATATGTATTGCCGGCGTCTTGCAAGGGTTATCCGAGGCACTCACCTTCGCGCAATCCGCTGATCTCGATATCGAAAAAATGATCAATGCCATTAAGCATGGAGCCGCGGGCTCCTGGCAAATGGATAATCGCGCATCGACCATGGCACAGGATCAGTTTGATTTTGGTTTTGCGATTGATTGGATGCGTAAAGATCTTGGCTTTTGTTTAGAAGAAGCCGCCAAATTAGGCGTGAACCTTCCCTTAACCGAGCAAGTAGATCAACAGTACAGTCAGCTGCAACAACGCGGATACGGTCGAAGTGATACCTCAGTCCTGATCAAGCAGTTTGATACAGATACCAAACCATCTTCATCAACCTAACCTAAAAATACGGCCATCCTCGGCACTTGAGGCCGAGGAAAGGCTAAACAAGGTGTATACTAAAGTTAACCAATAAGGAGGGGTGTAATGACAGCTATCTATGTAATCTGCGCCATCGCCATGATCATTGGCCTGTTCACCTTATACGCACCCTCTATTGAAAAATGGTGTGATAAGCAGTTGAGCCCGAGCAAGAAAGATAAGTAGTTATTATTTAGTAGCACGCCTAAAAGGGATCCGTGATCCCTGTTGACTCCCGGAGCAAATCATGAAGAGTAACATATGAAAAGGCCTTTCCACTGTCAAAGCAGTGCTCTAAGTCGGCTCATGACCAGTTTTTATCTGACCTAGCAAGCACCTTACCTTCTTCGGTGATCTTACTGATATCGTCCCATGTTGGCGGTCGAGTTCAAGCTTCTGCTGTTTGGTTAAAGTCACTTTCATAGGTAGGAATCATGATCCTGTTTCTACGTAAAATCAAGCATCTTCAATGATCACGGGTATATCAGTGATCGCTATAGATCAAATTGTCTTACCAGACCAAATTGTTCTTTAGCGATAGTTGATAAACCAGCACTCACCTCAGTCATATTAGATATAGCAAGATTACTTTCATCAGACAGCTCCTTTATTGCATTCAATCTCATAGCTGTATCAGTCGTCATACTATTTTGTTCTTTCATACAACTCTCGATATCTTTACTTTCGTTGGCTATTTCTTGTAATGAACATTGAATCACTTTCACAGCTTTACTCGTTCCTAGAGCATAAGATTTAGACTTTTTCATATCTTCTACGCAGTTTAGAATAACACTATGTGTCTCACTTGCGCGGCTTTGTAAATACTGAACTTTATCTTCGATTTCAATAGTTGATTCCGATGTTTTTCTAGCAAGCTCTCGTACTTCATCAGCGACAACCGCAAATCCACGTCCATTCTCCCCTGCTCTAGCGGCTTCTATAGCAGCGTTTAATGCTAGTAAACTCGTCTTCTCTGACACGTTATGAATAACGTCAAGCATTAAGCCAATATGATCGCAACTCCTTTTCAAATCAGTGACCGCAACGACTGACGAAGCTAACCTATCTTCCAAAACACCCATCATTTCCATATTGTCGTTCATCATATTTAAACTACTATCGGATGCCTTTTTTGCAGAAATAACTTTATTAGATGTCACATTCACACTATCATTAACTTTAGATACTGAAAACTCTATACCTCTCATGCTTGAATTAGCTTTTAACACTAAAGCGTTCTGTTCAGAAAGTTTACTATTTGTATCACTAATAGCATCACTGTTTTTCATTGCTGCCTTATTCATATCCTCAGATGCGCTTCCAATTTTCAGGATCAGCTCTTGTAACCTATCGGCCATGTGATTTATGTGTCGACCAATTATAGAAAATTCATTACTATAATTATTTAATAACCTCCCTTTCAAATCACCATCAGACAATCCCTCTAGAACTTTCACAATGTCAGATAAGGGCCGACGAACATTACGTGACACATTAATTCCAACCCCGGCCGCAATTATTGTCAAAATAAGCCCAACAGCAAACGTATGCACCACACCATCCTTGTATTTCGTGCTAGCAAGATACAAAGATTTATCGAGGTTACTTTTGGCAACTTTACTTATTTCACCCAACTCGAAACTTGCCTGCTTGGCCATCATATCTAATCTTATAACCCTTTCATCTAGCTCTTTTTTGTCATGCAGAACTATTTTATATTCTTCCAGAACTCCGTCATTCATTCCTATATGCTTGGTAAATTCCTTCAACGAAGAATCAAACTTATCTTTTAAATCAGGATCCTGTGAAGATAAAAGTTTAAATGCATAATTTAGATGCACAAGCGATTTTCTATTTTTCTTAATGACTTGATCCACATAAGCAAGATCACGACTTGATAGTGCATCTGATGTGTCATTTTGTAAATTATGCAACTGACTAAAGAACCCATCCGCCATTAAAGTTAGTGCTATATCATTCTTTTTTGCAACGTATTCTTTAAGCCCTACAGTTAACTTCATATTTAAACGCTGAAAATCTCTCATTAACTGTGAAAAACGATTCTCAGATATCAATGTTTTTTTATGAGAGCTCATGATTAAAGATGCTATTGAAGAGTATTCGCTGTCAAAAACGATAAGTGGATTATTGTGACTCCCTTCCATGGAGAGAAATCGGGCGCTATCTTCTATCTCTGAAAGTTTGTCATCAAAAACATCCTTCGCCTTAAAGAAGTTATCTTTAATACCGTCGAGCTTTTTGACTTCATTTTCATTTATATAGTTTTTGACAACTTTCTCCAAATGTAAAAGATTAGTTCTAGCCTCATTTGACTTCAACACTAATGGAAAAGATTCTTCACTCACAGCCTCAAAATCAGAATACATATTCTTCATGTTAAATATAAGCAAGACAACAGCCACAACAAACAAAATCACTAAAAAAGAGAACCCCAAATACATTCTTATTAAAACTGATCCCCTCATATCAAAAAATCCTATTTTAATGAAAAAAACCAGACATCTTCCGGAATTTACAAAAGTTACGCCTAAATCAAAATCAAAAGCGATAGACCGAGAAACGAATAACTAGGGCGACTTACTATAAACATCTAAATCTTCATCAAACCTAGGTGATTTCAGAAAACATATAACCCACCTGACACCCATCTTAAAATATTCCAATTATGACCATACCGACAGTCCATGTAATATGCTTTACATATGATCAAAACCCTTCACGACTGCAGGGGGGAGGAGTGCAATTTAATATTACACTCCCTTTTACGTCAACTAATAATTACTCGTTTAGCAAGTCATCGCATGATACTACACCCTGTGATGGCTTTTCGTTTTGAGGAACAAAGCGAATATTTCCGATATCAAACTCTACTTGTTCATCTGTGAAGAGCAAGAATGCGGTGTTCATTTTTTGAAATGACATACCAGACTCTTTTAAGCATTTTAGCGGAACTTTTACTTTATTCCATTGCATAGATTCTTCAGGAAGAACGTCTGAGATATTGACTTCCCCACGGCAAGGATATTCGCAATGCGTAGATAATATTAACTTTTCTGGTTTGTTAGACCTCATACGAATATCGAATTCCACCGTCGACTTAGCATTCATGTATCGAGTGTAATCAATACCTTTACCGTCGGGTGTTTGCATATAAATTTGTGCAGATGAGCTATTTTTAAAGCTATCTGACTTTCCTGCGAATTTCACATTAATTGCTGACTGTTGCATTCCTTGATAGTCAATACCTGTTGTAGTAACAGATCCGATAGATGTTTCTCCTTTGGATATATCCACACCAACCCAACCATTTACTTCGCCGCTCATACGAGCTGTAAACTCACCTTTAGCGTTCTTACCAAAAATTTCTAAAGGTAATTGAGCCATATCCGAGTCAGGTTTTTCAACACCACAGCCGAAATCGCGTGGATCTAGTGGCAGGTTATTTAAATCTTTATAAGCTGCATCCACAGCTGTTTCGCCTGCATAGTTCAAGCCATAACCATAAGGGAAAAGCTGCCCAAACTGACCATCAAGTTCTTGTTCAATAGGTTCGCCCGTAAGACCGTCAACGGGGGTAATATAATTTGGAATATTAACCGCTGCTCGATTAATTGTTGTTGAACATTTAGTCGCGCCCCATGTGTAAGAGAGCTTCCCAGTAAAGTCCTTATCGCCAAACAATACGTCCGTAATGCCAAGCCCTTCAGTTCCAACAAGCCAAGCAGCAACAAAAGCATCTGAGTGATTAATTTCCTCGTTTACATAAAGAGGACGACCTGAATAAAAAATCGTTACCACTTTATAACCCTTATTTTTAAGAGACTTAATTAGTTCTGAATCAGATTTATATTCCTTTTTAAGGGTAGAGAACTCAAGTGTTTTTGATGCTGGAATATCTCCGAACATTTCTGCATATGGTTCTTCACCTATAACAACTACTGCTATGGCTTCTTCCGGAGAGGCGTCAGATACATCAGTAATTATATTTTCTTCACCTACAACCTCTTTCATTGCCATTTGCATTGTTTGAGCATTTGGGAAGTCTTTTTCAAGAGTATTGCCATCTCCTTGCCAAGATAACGACCAACCTCCGGTTTGCTTTGTAATATCATCAGCTGCCGAACCTACAACAAGATATTTTTTTCCATCCTTTTTTAAAGGTAATGTTTGATTTTCATTTTTAAGAAGAACGAGAGATTCAGATACCGCTTGACGTGCAATTGAAGTGTGTTCAGGAGCACTCAAAACTTCTTGTTTACCAGCTAAAGAACGCATACTAGGCTTAGGTTTTTCCCATAGGTTAGCCCGCATCTTAACACGTAATATACGTGTTACTGCATCATCAATGCGCTCTATGGGAATAACACCTGATTTAACCTGTTTGATTACATTATGATAGAATTCTTTCCAGTCATTACGAGCAGTAACCATGAACACATCATTGCCGGCAATTACTGCTTGAGGGCAGTTAGCAGTAGTACAGTTATTGATTTCTCCTTGACCATTCCAATCGGTAACAACAAACCCATCAAAACCCATTTTTCCCTTTAGAATGTCAGTAATAAGGTATTTTGAGCCGTGGATTTTCTGGTTCTGCATATAGTCAGACTCTGTGTTAACCATCGGATCRTAATTACTGGGATTCCACCAAGAGTTAAAAGAGCTCATGACGACTTGTGCGCCAGCATTGAGACCCCCTATATATCCCATCGCATGAATATTACGAAGATACTCTTCTGTGTATCGATTCTTCCCATGGTCTTCACCGTTTAACGTACCACCATCTCCTATCCAATGCTTGACATTAGAAATAACATTTTTATCACTTTTTAAGCCTTCTTCTCCGCCTTGAATTCCTCTCACCATACGTTGCGAGTACTCATACACGAGTGCCGGATCTTCAGAGTAACCTTCATAAACTCGTCCCCATCGGTAATCACGAGGTGTTGCAACAGTGGGAGCAAAAGTCCAGTCAAGACCAGTAGCAGCGACTTCACGAGCAGTAACTCGACCAATTTCTTCAATCAAGTCCGGATTACGGGTTGCCCCTAAGCCAATATTATGAGGGAATATAGTCGCATTAAATACATTATTATGACCATGCACTGCATCTGTCGCCCACATAAACGGAATATTGAAATCGCGGTCTGAGTATGCTTGGTTAAGTGCTAACCAGTATTTATCAGCTTCATTAGCCCAATCTTGAGCTGTGGCATATTTATCGCCACCGGGCGCTGCTCCACCACCATTTAAAATAGAACCTATTTTATAATCTTTTGCTTCTTGAGGTGTAATATTTCGCAAATCAGGCTGTATCATTTGACCTACTTTTTCTTCCAAAGTCATCAATGAAACGATATGCCGTATTTCTTCTTCCATAGCAGATTCTTTTTTTATCTCGCTATCAATTTTTTTCCATTCAGGGAAATAGGGTGCCTCTATAGTAGAAGATAGCGTACCTTCGTCACTTAAACTGTAACACCCTGAAAAAAACAGAATAGAAATTGTAACCAAACTCACTTTTTTAAAACTAAACATGGCCTCCCCCATCAAAAATAAAAAGAGCCGCCAATAACAGCGGCAAGAGTAGAAAACGAACTCTCATTAAAAGAGCCTTATTCCATAAAAGCTCAAGGCAGTAGTCATAGAGTGTGGCTATTACCACCACATATCTGCTTGAATACCCATGATTACATCTGAGTCTCGTTCATCACCATTAATATACGTTGCTAGTAATCTCAGCTCTGGAGTTGGTCCAAACCCAGTGTCGACTTTAAATGTGGGCGCAGCAGTTAGTTTATAGTCGTAGCTATCTGTCGTGTTGCCTGCAGCATCTTCACCATGATTCTGTAAGTAGCCAGCTTCTGTTACAAATGACAAATTTTCACTAATAGGGAACGTTGGTCGCACCATCGCTGATACCCAGCTGTCAGTACTACCATCATTCATGTCATTATACTGTCCTTGGATTGAGTGGAAAACGCTAACACCGTTATCGAAGAAGTATCCCCCCCAGACTAAAGCCCGTGCCGACACGTCATCACTATCTACTGCTTTTACACAAGACGTTCCACAGTCAGTGCCTGTGATCTTGTAGCTTAACGAGTTGTTTCCTGGCGCATAGGTATTATATGTTGTAAGTGTTCCACCGAGTAACTGCCCTGCACCTAAACCTTTGCCCATTTGGCCAATGTACTTGGTAAACCCTTTATCAGATAGACCAAACACGCTCTCTGAGTGAAAAATCGCTGTAAGGTCAAAGCCACTTGAAGCATACTCTTCTAAGTTGCCATTACCGTCGATATCAATCATGTTATCAGGCAAATATTTACCCATTGCATGGAGCTCAACGCCGTCGAAATCGATACCTACATGGGCGGCATGCATGATGTTATTGCTATCCCCCCAAAATTCGGTATCTCCTGAGTCGTCGCTAGCAATGTACGCAAAGTCCCACTTATTCCCACCTAACTCTACACCTTCAATTCCTACACCAGTGCCTGACATATCAGTATAAAAAAGGTCAGTCATAAAGATGTAATTATCTTTTCCGTAAAAACGCTTTCCTCCCCAAATGGTTCCAGTTTCCGTGACACCCTCAAACTCGGCAAACGTTTCGATCATACCAATCTCACTATTCGCCGCATCTGCATTGGCTCCTAGCTGGTTTGTAGCATATTCAGCATTATTAGCTCCAGCTCGTGTTTTAATTCGGATTTTCTGACCTTTCTCATTTTCAAAGTTTTTCTGCAACGCCAATTCAAAGTGACTATCAGACTCGATACCTAAGCGGCCTAGCCTCTCTTTTGACCCCGGAAATTTAGAACGTTTGAACTCATCGTTTTCGCTGAATAAGGAACCAGCTCGAAAGTAGCCATGAAATTCAAATCCGTCTGATTTTTCCGCGAACGAGGGTAGTGAAGCAAAACCTGCAGACACTGCCAAAATAGCAAGACTAATTTTAGAAATTTTCATAATAAATCCACCAACATGTAGGGTAAAAAGAAAGCGCTTTCTTTATAAGGCCAAAAAAAGACGCTAGTCACGGTCAGAATGGTCAAAAAGATCTCGAAGGCTTTCGAAGAGCTTACTGCCAATCTTCCACAGCCTCTGCATTAAGCGCACTATTACATTAACGGTCATTTAGTGATCATTTCTGATAACCGAATCACAAAGAAAGCGCTTTCTTACGTATGAGGTCACAAAAAAAACTCAAATCTGTAAAAAATCTGACGCTTTCAGCAAGGACAGGTCATTAAGATAAGTGGGTATTTCTAACTACCTAATGACTGAACGTTCTTTTTTCTTTAGGGCGAGGTTGTTGACAGTTCACCTAATACACTGATCCCAAAAGGAATACTCCTAGCGCTTTTTCTAGCTTGGCGGCTTTCTTCGATGGCGACGCCTTTTGCGCATCGGTAAATTTATGGCGAACATGGGCCATACACGCGGCTTTGGTCACACCGTCGACGGTGTCGCAAGCACTGTATTGAGCAACAATTACAGTGGTGGCCAGTTACACACTAGTTGGCTAAAGTGACACGGCTAATGTCGATATCCGCTCGATTTAGGATATCGACTTGACTATTGACGATATAGCGGCAGTGCATCCCCATACTTTGCGGTAACGACGGCGGCAAACGCCTCTGAACTGCCAACCCTTTTAGGGATCATACTGGCTGGCTTCTGCGCGATCACTACCCGACTGGTTTCAGCAGCTTGCTCGCATTGGTGATAGTCATATCGGGTTTGCTCATAGCGCTGACGGTGGCGAATTTGTCTTCAGCTGACCACTGCTCGGTGTTTTTGTTGGCCCGGTAAGAGTTTACCTTCGGAACGGAGTTGACTGGGAGTTATTAGTTGACGGTCTATCATTAATTTTGGCCGAACAGCTTGAAATGGATCCTTAAGTGAAGCCTGATTCATCTTCTGTAATCGTGGTCGTGATAAGTTCAAAATCCTGTTCTGGAATACGAATGGATTTTAGCTCTATTACCGCTGCCTAGAAAAGTGCTCCTTCAAGTGGCCTCGCTCAAGGCCTGATGTCGTGATCACCCTGAGTAAACCTCAGCTTCACTAGCTCCTATCTGGACTGTCACTGTGTAGTGGCATAGTGAATTTGGCCACCTGATTAGAGGTGTTAAGATACGCCTCATAGCATGACAGGTGAAACCATAACCAAACGCACAAGACGAACTTTCAGCGCTGAGTTTAAACGTGAAGCCGCTGTGTATCGCAGTGGTGAATTTACCGACCACCCGGTGGTGATTTATGATTATCAACCCAATCGAGCCGGCGCGTGTGTGCGAGCGTTCCTGGGCGATTATCAGGGCTATCTTCTGTCCGATGGTTACAGTGCTTACGATACCGTTGACGGTGTGACGCAAGCAGCGTGTATGGCCCATGTTCGCCGTAAATTTACCAATGCGCAATAGGCGTCGCCCTCGAAGAAAGCCGGCAAGCCAGAAAAAGCGCTCACCTTCATCAAAAAGCTCTACGGCATCGAACGACGCGGGAAACACTTATCGGCCGAGGCCCGGCAACAACTCAGACAGCAAGAAAGTCTGCCTTTGTTAAATGACTTTAAACGCTGGCTTGATAGCATGCATGTGTTACCCAAAGGCGTCTTAGGCCAGGCCATCACGTATGCGAAAAATCAGTGGCCCAAACTGCTGACCTATCTGGAAGATGGCCGCATTAGCATCGACAACAATGTGACGGAGCGAGACATCCGCCCGTTCGCCACGGGTCGAAAGAACTGGATGTTCTCGACATCTGTCGGTGGAGCAAAAGCGAGTGCTAATCTGTATAGCTTGGTGATGACATGCCGTGCCAATGACATCAATCCCTACTATTACTTCCGGCACCTGTTCGCTGAATTACCCAAGCGGTCGCCATCGGACGATATGTCAGATCTGATGCCATGGTGTGTGGATCTCAGTGATGTCGAGTAGGCGTTCACCGGTTTATTAACCGCTTACGCTATAAAGAAAAACTACCTCGGATAGCCGGTTATCCACGGTGACGAGACGAAGCTTCATGCACTGAAAGTGCCAGACAAGACAGCCCGGAGTAAAGCACTGCGCCGGTGGTGCTGATCGACTACCAATCGGGCCGGGGCTGTGGGACACTTATCCCAAGACCTTCCTTGATGGTTAACAAGGCACGCTCATGACCGACGGCTGCTCAGCTTGGCGAATACTAGAAAACATGACACCACCTCGGATGTTAGCCGCATGCCCGGCGCACTTTAAAAAATGCCCCGGTCTGAGTTCGAAACAGGGAAGACAGGTCCTGAGTTAGATCCAGAAGTTGTATGCCGTGGAGGCAAAAGGCAAAATCCTTGTCGTCACCAGAAAGGCATGCAATGGGACAGAAACAAAGTATCCCGACCCTGCCCCATCCTGAATTAGGTCAGGATAATTGTCGCTGGACCGGACACAAGAGTTTTCGGTCAACAGATAGCGCTTTCTTTCATTTCTGGTTACAATGTTGCATCATTTCGACCAATTAAAATCAGCCCTAAACATAGGGGAGTAATCTTGATCACTATTAAAGAAGTAGCGGAATTAGCAAATGTTTCTCAATCGACAGTCTCAAGATCTATCAATGGTCACAGTTCAGTTAAAGAGTCTAACCGTCAGAAAGTGTTCGATGCTATTGAAAAACTTGGCTACCGACCAAATTCATTCGCGCAGGCTCTTGCATCAAGCCGTTCTAACAGTATTGGCATGTTAGTCGGTTCACTTGACAGCCCTTTCTACGGCCCGCTCATGCATCACACTGAACGTGTTATCCGTAACCATAACAATCATTTAATTGTCACTAGTGGACAAGAATCATACGACAAAGAAAAAGACTCAGTGGAGTTTCTAATGAACAAAGGCGTCGACGGGCTAATTCTCCACTCGGATATACTTTCAGATGATGAGCTAATAAATGTCGTTGACCGTAAACCCGCGACGGTAATATTGAATCGCCATATACCTGACATAGAAGGAAATTGTATTTACTTAGATAATGAGTATGGGGGTTACTTGGCAACTCACTATATTCTTAGTCAAGGCCATCATTATGTTGGCTGCATTACTGGACAGCTCAGTAAAGGAGACAGCAGAGACAGGCTCCAAGGGTACAGAGCCGCACTCAACAAGTTTCACATTCCTTATAACCCTCATTACGTCATAGAAGGAAGGTTTGACTATCAAAGCAAGGATATGCACATTCAACGCCTATTAGATAGAGCTCCTGAAATCACTGCCATTTTCTGTCAAAACGATAATATTGCTCTATCCGTATATGATGTAGCTACAGAACGCGGTTTAGCTATTGGCAAAGATCTCTCTGTTGTTGGCTTTGATAATGATTATAGAAGTACGCATGTTAGACCTCGATTAACGAGTGTGAATTTCCCGGTAGCAGAAATGGGAGAACAAGCGGCTAACTGCGTTCTAGCAATGGTTCAAGATATACCTACGCACAAGCAACGACCCTTACTTCCAACTTTGATCGAACGCGATTCAGTTGCACTTCGAACTGAAACTCCTATTTAATTAACTAATGTAGTATGAGGATAAAAATGGGTTGTCCAAATATATCACCTTTCTATCAGTTATTTTAGCGCTGTCCAAGATGTCTTTGTAATACTGGTCAAATAATGACTGCAGCTCGCCAGATTCTTCTGTTCTCATAAGCGCTTTTTCCAACATTGTTGCTAGATCGGGTCGCTGTGAATTCACATAAAAAACAATAGGAAGTGGATAATAAATAGCCCAAGACATCTCAATCTCTAGTTCACTTGACAAAGAAGAGTTTTCGATAACCTTTTCAGCTTCAATAGCACCCAGTGGAACATAATCTACTTTAGCATCACGTAACATCTTGAGCATCTGGTCTAGCGTTCCCTTTTCAACCACCTCATGTCCATTTTTACGGAATAGCTCAGCATCAGCCCAATGAGCTGGTATTCCCGCGATCTTTTGTCTTAGATCATTAACTGTAGTCACATCAAATTTAGATTTTCTATCGTTGTTTATCACTAATAACCGCCAACCCATGACTCCTCTTGCAAGTGGAAGCGGAACTTCAATAAAATCTCGACCTACAAATTTCTGATTACCAGCTACAGTCGCAAGCAGGCTTGCACCATTATTCAGCACCTCACCTTCTTGAACAGGATCACTATAGCTCGTCGTATTGTTCACTAGAGTTTCGGTGATGCGCATTTTCTCTAGCAATAACTTAAGAACTTCTAATTCATAATGCTGCCGCACTAASGACTTGTTACCATTCCAAAACTCTATCATTTGACTAATCTCACACCTCTAAATGTAGCTACCTTACCCACTCAAACCTGAAAAGAAAGCGCTTTCTTAAAGGTGAACGAGAATAATGTGATCGACCCCAAAATCACAGAAAAAAACCATTGATACAGATCAACAAACTAAGAATATTTCTCTTTTGTAACAACCTCATCGTCACTAATTGGTAATTTTTCGCACTTGGTTATCAATCTCATCAGAAATAAAAAAGCTTACTAAACAACATTTTATGATTTTCCTCCCAAAAATTTTAATCGCCGTTAGATTGTGATCTGTTAGAGGTTTTCAATATTGATTTTTGAACATAGGTTTTAGATGGGATACAAAGAAAGCGCTTTCTTACGTGGTTTGGATCAGACGTTGAACAACTAACCGAGGAAAAAATAATGAGAATGACCTTACTTGCTACACTCGCTTTCAGTCTCGCTATAACACCGGCAACACACGCTAGTGACATCGAGCATGGAGGTACATTGACAGTTCCGATTATCAACACAGGCTTTGTCGATAACTATAACCCCTATACAACTAAAGACTTGCTACACGGTGTCATGTTCGAACCATTGATGGTTTTCAACAATATGACAGGCGAAACCGACTTTCGACTCGCTAAGTCTTATTCCTACTCAGATGATCTTAAAACCATTACGTTACAGCTTCGTGACGATCTGAAATGGTCTGATGGAACCGATTTGACGGCCGAGGACGTTGTGTTTAGCTTCATGCTCACTAAAGAAGCTCCCGCATTTGATCAAAAAGGTATTTGGTCTGGCGGTAACCTGCAAAGTATCGTCGCAACAGATTCGACCACAGTAAGCTTTGAGTTAAAAGAATCCGATTCAACCTTCGTATGGAACCTCGAGCGCTATCATATTGTTCCAAAGCATATTTGGGGCGAAGTCGAAGATTTTACTACTTTCACCAACCCTGATCCGGTCGGTAGCGGTCCAATGACAGAGGTCAGCTATTTAAAATCTCAACAAATGGAATTATGCCGTAATCCACACTACTATATTGAGAATAAGCCTTACTTAGATTGTATCAACTTCCGCTCATACAATGATAACTCGCAGATACAGCCTGCACTTATTAAGGGAGAAATTGACTGGGGTTCAAACTTTATCGCAAGTGTTGAATCAACCTTTGTTAAAGCAAATGAAGAGAATCATCATTACTGGTATCCAGCTAACGATGCTATCCACTTGTATGTAAACACTAAAAAGCCACCGTTCGATGACGTAAAAGTACGTCAAGCCCTCTCAATGGCGCTAGACCGAGAAGCCATTGTCGATATAGCTGCATATGGATATCCAACAGCAAACTATAATACCGGAGGCATTGCTGAACTATACAAGAATCATATCGACAAAGATGTTAACAAAGATTATGGGTTTTTAACCGAGTATAATCCAGATAAAGCTAAGAGCCTCCTCGATGAGTCAGGTATTATTGATCGCGATGGTGACGGTTACCGTGATAATAAAGATGGTTCGGAAATCAGTTTTGATATAGAAGTTGTCAATGGATGGACGGATTGGATTCAAGTAGTCCAAATGGTAACAGAATACTATGACGAAATTGGTATACAGGCGAATATAAAGACTGTTGACTGGGCTGTGTATGATAAAAACCTAAAAGACGGAAATTATAGTATGGCAATTAATTGGTCAATGGTCGCTGCTAATCCGATCATGGCCTTTCAAGAATATTACGCAACGTCTAGAATTGGAAAAACATGGCATGCTGGCCACGGTGTTCACTCTAAAAAAATTGACAAACTGATAGAAAGCTTTGGTCAAACTGGCGATAAAAAAGAGCAAAAGGAAATCATTTCCAAGCTTCAGGAGTTCACGGCTAAAAAACTCCCTTTCATCCCTCTCTTTTCCAATCCAACATGGTTCCAGTATAGCACTGAACGTATTGTTGGTTGGCCAAATGAGGAAAATCCGTACGTTCAACCTGTATGGTATGATGGAGGAAAACGAGTAATCATTATTAACAATTTACATTTGAAATAATTGTTTATTTAAAAAGGGAGATGCAAGCTTGCTTGCGTCTCTATTTAAGGATTAATTATGTGGTTTTTAGTTCGCAGATTCAGCTTTTATTTTACTGCTTTTATCATAGCGATATCATTCAATTTCATGTTGCCGAGATTAATGCCAGGTGACCCAGTAGATGCACTTTTTGCCGCAGCCCAGGGGCAAATGGATCCGTCACAAATGGACGCGGTTCGAGAAATGTATGGATTCGTAGATGGCAATATATTTGTTCAATATCTTTCATATATGAAGAGCATTTTCACTCTTGATTTAGGTCCATCTATACTTATGTTTCCTGTCAGTGTTTCAGAAGTTATAGCAATGGCGTTACCATGGACAATATTTCTTGCAGTCGGCTCTTTGATCGTTTCACTTATCATTGGAGTAAGTATTGGGACATACGCTTCTTATCGAAGAGAAGGTATTTTTGGTCAATTTATTCCACCCATTTTAGCTTTCATTAGCAGCTTCCCTTATGTTGTTACAGCTCTATTACTTTTCTACATTTTCGGTCTCAAACTAGAGGTGCTTCCACTTGCTTATACTCATGATCCAGCAATCGATGTTGGATTTACCTGGGAATTCGTGAAAAGTGTGGCAAAGCATGCAGTATTACCAGTTGGTTCGATGGTCATTGTCGGGATTTCTCCTTGGGTATTTAACATGAGAAATGCAATGATAAATGTACTGGGTGAAGATTATGTAACGATGTCTGAGGCAAAGGGACTAAGTACCTATCGTATTATGTATCGGTATGCAGGTAGAAACGCTATTTTACCAGTAGCTACTGCTATTGCCATGGCAATAGGTTTCTCATTTGCCGGCTCGATACTGACTGAAGTTATTTTTAATTATCAGGGTCTAGGGAATATTTTGCTAAAGAGTATAGTCGCAAGGGATTATCCACTAATTCAAGCGATTTTACTTATATTAGTCACAGCTGTTTTAACTGCAAATTTTATAGCTGACCTTCTATATGTTTGGCTTGACCCTCGAATCTCCAATTAAGGTATATTATGGACAAGTATATTTACGATGAACATTCAGACGGCTCAAGTGGCAATTTGTATACTCCTAGCTCTTTAAAGAAGAGAGTCAAAGATACTCTGAATAAAACATACTCATTCTTTTTTGGTAACCCTCCAGCAATTATTGGTGGGTTCCTGATTGTCGTCATGTTGGTTGCAGCGTTATTCGCTCCTATTCTTGCGACTCATGACCCGGATCGTCGGGTTGCAAGACCTCACGTGGCTCCAAATGCAGAGCACATTTTAGGAACGACCCGAAGTGGTCGAGACGTTTACAGCCAAGTTCTTTTCGGTGCACGAAAATCGTTGACAGTTGCAATCACAGCAGGTGGTATTGCAATGACGATTGCTGTCATTGTCGGTATATCTGCTGGATACTTTGGTGGAAAAATTGACGAGAGACTAAACTTTCTGACAAATGTCTTCCTGGTATTTCCGCAGTTACCATTACTAATTGTCTTAGCCGCGTTTTTAGGACAAGTTGGCTCATTAGTGATCACATTACTACTAGGAATTACATCCTGGCCCTGGGGAGCTAGAGTGATTCGTTCACAAACTCTAGCAATAAGAAATAAGGAGTTTATCACTTCTGCTGAAGTCATGGGCGAATCCAAGCTGCGCATCTTGCTCGTAGAAATATTGCCTAACTTGGTATCTATTGTATTCGGTGGATTTTTAGGAGCAGTCATCTATGCCATGGGCGCAGAAGCTGGATTAGGGATACTAGGTTTGGGAGATGCGACTGAAGTTAGTTGGGGGTCAATGCTTTATTGGGCGCAAACGTCTTCTTCTTTATATACAGGTGCATGGTGGGAAATGTTAGTTCCCGCAATTGCTCTAGCTATAACAGGTGGTGCTCTCTCATTGATTAATATGTCCATTGATCAAGTCAGTAACCCTAAACTTAAAACAGGTCGTCACATAAAAGTATGGCATCGGCTA
This sequence comes from Salinivibrio sp. MA607, assembly GCF_001996245.1. Lineage (NCBI taxonomy): Bacteria > Pseudomonadati > Pseudomonadota > Gammaproteobacteria > Vibrionales > Vibrionaceae > Salinivibrio > Salinivibrio sp. MA607. The sequence goes on from NZ_MUFJ01000012.1 coordinate 84,872, forward strand.
AAAAGAGAAGCAGATATTAAAAGAGGGATAAAATGAGCCACTTGTTAGAGATTAATAATTTATGCGTAGACTACGTTTCGCCTAACGGTCTTGCTCGAGCAGTAAATTGTGCGAATCTTTCTATATCTAAAGGTGAAACAATTGGCCTAGCTGGAGAATCGGGATGTGGTAAAAGTACACTTGCATTCGCTATTTCTCGTTTACACAAGGCCCCTGCTCTAGTCTCAGAAGGTGAGATCATTTACAACAAAAAAGACGTCTTGAAAATGAACGATAAAGAATTGAGAAAGTTCAGATGGAATGACGTCTCTATCGTTTTCCAAAGCGCAATGAACTCGCTTAATCCAGTCATCACCATTGGTGAGCAACTAACTGATGTTCTTCAAGCTCATAAAGACATTCCATACAAAGTAGCCTATGAGAAGGGTGTCGAGCTGTTAAACACAGTTGGTATGCACGGAGATAGAATGAAAAGCTATCCCCATCAACTTAGTGGTGGAATGAGACAACGCGTAGTTATAGCAATAGCTCTAGCACTTGAACCCAAGCTTATTATTATGGACGAGCCAACTACAGCTCTTGATGTCGTTGTTGAGAGAGAAATTCTTAATGAGCTTTATGAATTGAAAGAAAAATTCGGATTCTCAATCCTTTTCATCAGTCATGATCTTAGCCTAATGGGAGAAATTGCTGATAGAATTGCTGTTATGTATGCGGGTAATATCGTAGAGATTGGTACTGCGGAAAAGGTGTTTTCTGAGCCACAACACCCATATACTAAAGGACTCATTTCATCATTTCCTACAATTCATGGCCCAAAAGAAAGACTCTACGGCATTCCTGGCAACCCCGTTAATCTCTTAGATTTACCTAAAGGGTGCAATTTTCAAGCTCGTTGTAATGAATGCTTTTCGCGATGTAAAGAAAGTGAGCCTGAATTAGTTAGTGCCAGCAATGGCAGTTATGTGTCATGCCATCTTATATAATAGGTAAATGAAATGAAAAAAGATAATCTTCCTGAGATAATTCTTTCAATTCAAGGACTGACCAAAGACTTTCCGGTTGGCCAGTCACTGAAAAGTAACCTTATGCGAGCTGTAAACGATGTTTCCTTTGAACTACGAAAAGGAGAAGCATTAGCGATTGTCGGTGAATCTGGTTCGGGTAAAAGTACCGGAGCTAGAATATTGACACGTATTTTCGATAAAACATCTGGAAATATACTTTTTAAAGGCCAGGAGTTAGACCAATATATTAAAGAGAACGGTGAGCTTGAATATGCTCGACAAGTTCAAATGATTTTTCAAGATCCATTCGGATCGTTGAACCCTGTACACTCTATCTATCACCATATATCAAGACCCCTTATAATTCATAATCGGGCGGAAAAGAGATTTATTCCTAAACTCGTATACGAGCTACTAGATTTGGTTGGTCTCTCACCCGCCATAGAAACCGCTGAAAAGTATCCCCATGAATTGAGCGGAGGTCAAAGACAACGAGTAGCTATAGCACGTGCTCTAGCCGTAGACCCAGAGGTTATTCTAGCAGACGAGCCAATATCAATGTTAGATGTATCCGTTAGGTTAGGTATTCTAAACCTTATGTCAGATCTTAAAGATAAACATGACATCTCATTTATGTATATAACACACGACATAGCCACAGCGCGTTATTTCGCAGAAAAAACTGCGGTTATGTACGTTGGACATCTTGTTGAATGGGGTGATAGTGATAAAGTTACTCAAAATCCTCATCACCCTTATTCGCAACTGTTGCTTTCTGCAGTTCCTGAGGTAGGAAAGGCAGGAAAACGCGAACTTTCGGCAAAAAAAGCGGAAATACCTTTTTGGAAGCCTACCAGTATTGGTTGTCCATTTGTAGGTAGATGTTTAAAAGCCTCAGAGAAATGTAAGAGTACTCTTCCTGCGCCTACTCTAGTCGCAGAGGATCATTATGTACGCTGTCATCATATTTACTCTTAGGTCAATTTTTTACCGTATAAATATCTGTGCGTTCCCTCTAGGAAAAACAGTAAAAAACTTAATATTAATGTAGTAAGGATCTAGTATGAATTTCAATTTCATTCAAAATAGACAGGTCTCGGGTGAAATTTTAGATTTCGAAGGAGAAAAATTTTACAAAATATCGAACGTCGATGAAATGTCACCTTTTTTCATAAGTGTAGTTTCATCAGGCGATCATTATATTTTTATTTCCTCAACAGGTTCTCTGTCAGCAGGGAGAGTTAGACCAGAGAACGCACTCTTCCCATACCGCTCTGTAGATCATATCCATGAAAACGCCGAAAACACTGGTTCAAAAACAATAGTAAGAGTCAAAAATAGTGATTATATTAAATTATGGGAACCGTTTAATAAGCACCATGAAGGCCTATATGAAATACAAAGAAACATTTATAAAAACACCATTGGCGATAAAATAGTTTTTGAAGAAGAAAATCATACATTAGGTCTAGCCTTTAAATATTCTTGGACCTCATCAGAACACTATGGTTTCATTAGAGAGTCGGAAATTTCCAATATTTCTGATATAGACGTATCGTTAGACATACTTGATGGAATACAGAATATACTTCCACCGGGAGCTCCTCTTACGGCTCTTCAAACACGTAGTGCGCTAGTTGATGCATACAAAGTAAATGAACGTGTAGAAAAATCTTCATTGGCACTTTACACCATGTATGCAAAGTTAAGCGATAAAGCCGAACCAGCTGAGTCGTTACTCGCAACATCAGTGTTTTCGATTGATCTTAATTGTAAAGATAATAATATACTTATTAGT